>SCUG01000700.1 GCA_004297645.1 Saprospiraceae bacterium
TTCCGATCTTAAAAAATCAGGAACAGCGTGAAATCATAAAGAACCAGCGTCTTTCAGCGTCAAAAAAACCGTTTGGAATTTTTCTCTTAACACCCCTAATCACCAATTTCTAATTTACCAATCCCAACATGTTCGATAGCCTATCCGACCGTTTGGAATTAGCGTTCAAGTCGCTGACAGGAGAGAGAAAACTCACAGAACTCAACATAGCTGAGAGCATCAAGGAAATACGCCGTGCCCTCGTCAGTGCCGACGTGAACTACACCATTGCAAAGCAGTTCACGGAGAAAATAAAAGACAAAGCGTTGGGCACCGAAAACGTGCTGAAATCGGTACGGCCGGGCCAGATGATGGTCAAAATCGTGCAGGATGAATTGACTGAATTGATGGGGGGGCAATCAGCGGGCATAAGCCTGAAAGGCAGCCCCACAGTCGTGTTGATTTCAGGCTTACAGGGTTCCGGTAAAACTACTTTTTCGGGCAAGTTGGCGCATTTTTTAAAAACCAAAAAGCAGAAGAAACCACTGCTCGTTGCTTGCGACGTGCACCGCCCGGCGGCCATCGAGCAACTAAGTGTTTTGGGAGAGCAAATCAACGTGCCGGTTTACAAGGAAGAAGAAAACAAAAATCCGGTTGAAATAGCCCTCAAAAGCATCGCCCACGCACAGGCACACGGGTTCGACGTCGTTATCGTAGATACCGCCGGCCGCTTAGCCATTGATGAGGAGATGATGGCCGAAATCACCAACATCAAGGAAGCCATTCAGCCGAATGAGACCCTTTTTGTAGTGGATTCAATGACCGGGCAGGACGCCGTGAACACTGCCAAAACCTTCAACGACCGTCTGGATTTTGACGGCGTGGTTTTGACAAAACTCGATGGCGACACCCGTGGCGGGGCCGCTCTTTCCATAAAATTCACCGTTGGAAAGCCCATCAAGTTCGTGAGCATGGGTGAAAAATTAGACGCCCTCGACGTATTTTTCCCAGACCGGATGGCGCAAAGAATTCTCGGCATGGGCGACATCGTTTCGCTCGTCGAAAAGGCGCAGGAACAGTTCGACGAGGTGGAGGCCAAACGGTTGGAAAAGAAAATCAGGAAGAACAAGTTCGATTTCGACGACTTCCTCAGCCAATTGCGCCAAATCAAGAAAATGGGCGACATGAAGAGCCTCGTCAGCATGATTCCGGGATTGGGCAAAGCGCTTAAGGATGTGGACTTCGACGAGAAACAACTCGGCCGCGTGGAAGCGATCATCTACTCTATGACGGGCGAAGAAAGAGCAAAACCGGAACTGCTGAACATGAGCCGTAAAAAGCGCATCGCCCTTGGCTGTGGGCAGGACCTCAGCCAGATAAATATGTTCATCAAGCAGTTCGACCAAATGCGCAAGATGATGCACAAGATGACCAACATGCCAGGATTCAACGCCGCCAGTGGAGCCGCCATGCCGCAGGTGAGAAAAGGCTTTAGACGGCGGTAGGCCACGGCATTTTACGGCCGATTATGCAGCAGTAATTGCTGCCAAAATTTCTTCCCGAAGTTGCTCCTTATTCACTGGAACTACCCCCACTTTTTCAACTACCTGCCCCCCGGCAAGGTTGGATAGGAGGGCTATTTCCTCTAATTCCAAACCGATAGCCAGGGCCATCGAAGCCACAGCTATCACCGTGTCGCCGGCACCGCAAACATCGGCCACCTTGCGCTGCAAGGTGGGCAGCAAATGCCCGTTTGCAGCGTCGTCAATATAAACGCCGTTTTCGGAAAGCGTAATCAAAGTGCAATCGTGGCTCAGCCGGTTTCTCAACATTTTAGAGGCCTGCTTCAGGTCCTCGATTCCGCTGGTCAATGGAAGGCCCGTGGCGTCCCTCACTTCTTTGAAATTGGGTTTAAAAAGCGCCACGTTCTGGTAGGTCCAAAAATTCCGGAACTTGGGATCCACCGTCACTGGAATGCAATGGCGCTTCATGAGGCCGAGCACCTCACGGATGATGGTTTCTGAAAGCACGCCCTTATTGTAATCCTGCAAAATGCAAACGTGAATCTCGTGCTGTTCAATAATGCCATGTACCTTTTTCAAAAAGGAAGAGGCTTCCACCGGAGTGAGGTCATGCGTGTTTTCTTTGTCGAGCCGGATGAGGTGCTGACTTCTGGCAATAACTCTGGTTTTCACTGTTGTACATCGCTCCTTTGAGAAAAGAAGACCTTCCTCCGACAACCCGGCTTTGGGCATCAGCGAAAAAAACTGCGAGCTACCGGCGTCCTCACCAACAACGCCACACAGAAACGCACGCCCCCCCAAAGCCTGAACGTTGAGCGCTACATTCGCCGCCCCTCCCAACCTTGACTCTTCGCTCTCCCACTCCACTACTGGCACCGGGGCCTCCGGCGATATCCGGCCAACTCGCCCTACCTGATAAGTGTCCACCATTACGTCGCCAATGACGAGGACATTGAGTTGTTCGAACGCTTCGAAAATTTCCTTGCAATTCATAAAAACAAATGTAACTCAAGCGCTAAAAAAATGGCCTGGCGCAAAGGCGTCAGGCCATTTTTATTCTCAACTTATTTTTCATCAACGCATCAGCGTGACATCACCCTCCAGAATTTCGGTCAGGCCGTCGGTGAACTCGACTTCGGCAAACCAGGTGAAGACGCCGGGGTCCATGCGCTGTTCGCGGAAATACCCATCCCATCCGGCCGACGCGTCTCCGGGTTGGAAATTGTAGAACTCATGCACAGCTTCCCCCCACCGGTTGAAGACGAGGAAAGACTTGATTTTGGCGATGACAGAGCCACCGTAAATCATAAAGATGTCGTTGCGCCCATCATTATTGGGAGAGAAGGCATTCGGCACGTACACCGGGTGATCCTTCGATACGAACACAGTCAATTGGTCGCTGGCGTCACATCCATCCTTGGATATCATCACCGTGAAGGTGGTCTGATGATTAAGTGTCACCTCATTTTGCTGGCAATTGCTACAACCCACTAAAGTGTCGGGCATCCAAATAACGGTATCAAGGAAGCCAAACGGTGGAGTGGTGATAATTTCGAGTGTCACCGAACCGCCGAGTTTCACGATAGGGTCATTGCCTTCAAAGCTTCCCTGAATTTCAACAGAGACAAGTTCGGGTTCGCCAATTTGAAAATTCACGGTAGTTTGGCAACCGGCAGCATCTTGAATGATGAGACTGTGGGTACCTTTCAAAAGATTGGTAAACTGCTTCACTGACGAAAATGCCGACCCATCGAAAGAACAGAGATAGGGTGGCTCGCCATTGGTGATACTGTCAACGAGAATATAACCGTCCGTGCGACCAAAGCAACTCACATCGCTGATGGTGATATGCGGTTCAGGCACAGTAATGTTTTCAAAAACTGTGACTTCATCGCTATCGGAACATCCATTCGATGGCGTGGTGACGGTGAGTGTGTACACGCCCGGTGTTGTGGTGGTTGGATTTAATGCTGTTGAATCGGAGACCGGCCCACCGGTCCATTGGGTGATAAATCCAGTAGAAGTATTGCTTCCACCGATGGTCACTGTTTCAATATCGCAGTTCAACTCCTGGTCGGGACCGGCGTCAGCCGTGGGCTGCGGGTCAACGAGTACCTGAATCGAAACTGCATCATCGGTACATGGCGGCGATCCTGCCACCGTGTAAGTATAAGTGAGGTTGCCGGGGGGCAAACCGTTGGAGTTCAAAATGCCATTCGGCACGATGACACCGCCGGGGCCGGTCCACTTACCGCCTGCATCGGCACCGCTAATTTGGGAATTCAGGTCGAGCACGCCGCCTGCATTTTGGCATATAGAGAAATTGCCTGTCGCCGTTCCAGCCACCGGTTGGTGATTCACGGTGATGGTGACACTTTCATTGAATGTATTCAGACACCCCGTTCCCTGGTCTGTAACGGACGTTACCGTTAAGGTGCTGGAAAAATCCCACACCTGTTCGATGCTAAAAGATGCTGGCAACCCTGCTAATGTAGGTTGGGGGCTGCCATTCACAAGATAGGTTATTGTGAATGGTCCGGTGCCTGTCATGTTGAACGAAACGGCTGCATTTTCACCTTCACAAACGGTGGTGGTACCTGTCAGGTTGATGGTTGGCAGCGCATTGAAAATAACAGGAGTTCCGGGAGCTACACTCAAACAGTTGTCGTTCAAATCCACGGTTCCGGAACCGTTGTCATTGCCGGCTACGGCACTGATGTAATATGTGGTGCCGGGTATGGTAATGCCAGGAATGAAATTAAAGCTTGGTGTGCCGGAGGTGGCCAGTATGGTGCCCAGTACATCGTTGCTGTTTGTATGTAGCACATAAACCAACACATCTTCCGGGTCAAGGTTGGTGCCGGTGCTGGGAGCCACGGTGGCAGTGGCGTTTTGACAAAAACTCACCGGCACTGCGGACATGTTGCCCGCATCAGTATTGCATTGGCAAATTATCGAGCCGGTTATCTCCGTGGGGCCGCAGCCATTGGCATCATCCACCTGGAAGGTGTATGTTTGTCCACTCGGAATGGGGTCGCTCGTAAAGGTTCCGCTCACGAGGGTGCCTGTGGCGGGGCTTACGTTGTAAGAAGCAGCATCGCCTCCAATTATTTCAAAAGAAACTGCGTAAGTGAAGGTGGCTATATCGCAAACCTCCGCCACATTCACGATTTGCGGCGGATTGTTCACATTGATGAGCGCAGTGCCGCTAACTGTGCCCGTGCAGTTTGCATCGCTGACGCTTACTAAGGAATAAACGTTTGAACCTGGAGGAGTCACATTTATAAGAAATGGGTTGCTGTTGGCCACCACATTTACGGGGTTACCAGCGGCATTTTGATAGGTCAAATTCCAGGGGCCTATACCCGTCAGGGTCACTGACAGGTTAGTATTGCCACCATCACAAATGCTGGCATCGCCTGACAATACCGCCGTCGGTATCACATGAAATGTCACTGGCGCGCACGCGCCAATACTGAGGCAGGGATCTGCAAAATTGACACAGCCGCTGCCATCATCATTGCCTACCACAGCACAGATAAAATACTGCTGCTCGTAGTTCATGGAGCTTGGATTGAAAGCAAAGGTGCCTGTTGAGTTCGAGGCAATCGGTACATTATCTCCATTGTGCAGCATAAAGCAAAGAGCATCGTCACCATCGAGAAACTCACCACCCAAATAGACAGGCTGCGCCAATGCGGTGCCGCAAACATTTAATTGCGTGGCGTCCATGTCACCAGCAATGGAGAGGCAGGCACAGTCTATCAAGGTGGTATCTACCACAACCGGAGGGCATCCATGGCAGTCGGAAACATTAAAGAGATAGCCCTGGCCATCTGGTATCTCATTGCTGCAAAATTGATTGCCTGTCAATGTCCCGTTGTTCGGTGTCACCATGTAACAGGCGGGGTCGCCCCCCACGATGTCAAAGCAAACGGTGTAGCCCGTGCCGGTGGCATTACATTGGACATCGAGGTTCTGTACATTGGGCGACTCGGCTAATGTGATGGTTTCTGAGCCTGCGGCGGTAGCCGTGCAGTTCTGGTCGCTGACTTCGGTGAGGTTGTAAACAGTGGTCACTGCAGGTGAAACACTATAATTATAAGGGGTATTAACGATGCCAGTAATCACCTGCCCGTTGATGGTGCCCGACCATGGAGAATCACC
>SCUG01000701.1 GCA_004297645.1 Saprospiraceae bacterium
CCGACATCCAAAAACTAAAACCCTCGCTAACCCGGCACTTTTGTTTGTTGATAACCGGGGTTGCTCAAATGGCTAAAGTCGAGCTAAGTTAGTTTGGAATATTTTAGCGTACGCCCCGCAATAGACCATGCCGCATTCAATGCGGAAATACACCGAGGCTCATGCTCATGGCCTGGTCGAAGGCCTTCTCATCAATGCCGGTTTCCACGTTCAATTTTTTAAAATAGCGCACCACATTCTCCGTCGGCATGTTTCCGGTAAGGTCGTCTTTGGCCATGGGGCAACCCCCAAAACCCTTGATGGCGCCGTCGAAACGGGTGCAGCCGCTCTGGTAAGCGGCTGACACTTTCTCGCGCCATTTATGCGGTTCGGTGTGGAGATGGGCGCCGATTTCAATTCCACGTGTCTGGTACATGGGGATGAGTTGGGAAAAAAGATAGGTGATGTTCGCCGGGTTCGCCACGCCGATGGTGTCGGATAGTTGGAGAATGCGGATGCCCAAGTCCGCCAGCCGGTCCACCCATTTCACTACCTCATCCACATTCCAGGGGTCGCCATATGGGTTGCCGAAACCCATGCTGATGTACACGACCATTTGTTTGCCGGAGGCGAGGCAAATGGCTTGAATGTCGTGTACTCGTTCGAGTGATTCTTCGATAGTGGAGTTGGTGTTTCTGATTTGAAAGGTCTCGGAAATGGAAAACGGGTAACCGAGGTAGGTGATTTTTTCGAATTGAGCGGCATCGCTGGCGCCGCGCTGGTTGGCGACGATAGCGAGCAGTTTGGAACGGGAGCCGGTGAGGTCGAGCCGGGCGAGCACCTCTTCCGTGTCGCGCATCTGCGGAATGGCCTTCGGCGAAACGAAGCTGCCGAAGTCAATGGTGTCGAAGCCCACCTGGAGCAACTGGTTGATGTATGCAGCTTTTTTCTCCGTCGGGATGAATTCCTTCAGGCCTTGCATGGCGTCCCGCGGGCATTCGATGAGCTTAATCATACTTTGGTCAAATTTGGAAAGGAATGGCGGCAAATGTAGGTATTGGCCTCCAGATAATTGCAGTTTTACTACCTTCGCAAACGTTAAGATAATCGCGGTGTTTCCGCAAATTTATTTCCATGAAAAAAGCAATCTGGATGACGGCGGGGTTCCTTCTTTTTATCCTTGGGTTTGCCGCCCTGGCGCTCAGCATCGTTGGCGTCAGCTTCTCTTTCCTGAACTGGATTGATGCCGCTGGCCAACTTTTAGGCTTCGTCATTCGCATCCTTATGATTACCGGCGGCATCGTCATCGTGTATCTTACTGCAACCGATTGGCGGAGGCAGGATTGATGGGGAGGGGGTTCGAGAAAGGCTCAGGAGGGCAAAACACGAAAGTAGATACGGCACTATTCTAAGCTAAAAAGACACCTCGCCTCCGCTGCCGGTATTCAGCCCGATGAGGTAGCTCGTGCCCGCATACGTGCCGTGTTGGAAAGAAGAAACCACGTCGAATCGCATCATTCTGAAAATCCCAAAGCCGAGGTTGCCCAACCCCAGCGACACTTCCCAATAATCCTTGTTTTCGTGCGTATAAAGGAAGCCCGCCCCGGCGATGGTGGTCCAGCCGGTCTTTTTCAGAAGCGGCATCTTGTCCAACAGAAAACCCTGGAAATTGTGCTCCCAATGGCCCTCTGCCCACGAGGTGGCGGTGCTGTATTTGTAATAGGGCAGTGCTTTGAAAGAGGTCAGGTATTTTGCGGGATTTCCAAGGTTCGTCTCGTTGCCCATGAAGTGTTTGAAGTCCTGAAAATAGAGGGTTTTTCGCCCAATGAAACCCCCTGTTTCGAGGTTGAAAGAGGTATTCCCGGCTATGCCCAGCGATAGGTTTTCTTTGGTCAGTGCGACCGACAGCCGCTGGAACCGGACGTCGCTTCGCAGCCCATCACTCCCACCAAAGGCGATGCCTTGCCGGTAATGCAGCCACAAGTCCGGCCATTTGCTCCCCATGAGGTACTTACGGTCGGGATAGTCGAGGTATTTTTGGCCGGGTCTTAGGCGCAAATTTATGCCCACCGTGAGTGCCCTGCTTTCCGCCAAAACTGCCGCATCGGCGGCGAAGTTCTCCGGCACGTTGAGGTCGTATGTGCGGCTGTCGCGATAAAAAAAGCTGTAATCGGAATGATCGGCCAAAGGCGAGCGTTTCGCCCATTCCACGAAAGTGTGAACCAACACGCCGTTGGCTATCTCCCGGCGGTAATTCAGCCGGAGGTAGGTTTTATCAAAAAGCCGGATGTAGTTGCGCCGGAAGAAGAAGGTGTAGAGCGTGTTGGCCTGGCGGGAGATGGGTTCTTCCTCGTTGAACTGTGCAGTTTGCCGGCCACCGGAAATGGTGAGCCGGGAGAAACTCTTCCGGTTGAAATTGTAGGTAAATTCCCCGCTGGAGCGGAATACCTTTTCATCAAAACCATACGACAACCTGGATTTCACCTCCATCCACCTGACCTTGTTTTTGTCAAAATCCTTGCGATAGCCGAGGCCCGCGTACATGTTGTAGCCCTGCACTGTATTGAATTGGATAGTGTTGACGGGGGCCTCAAGTGTAATGGCCCTGCGGCGCCAGGAGTTTTCGTGACTATAGCCAAACATCAGGCTCGTCCATTTGAATTTATTGTTCACCTGGTCCATTGAGTCGAGGTATTCTTTGGAAGCATGCACCACCTGAAGGCTGTCTTTTTTCTGATAATCCTGCCCCTCCTCCTGCGTCAATGGGACGGGCCGGGTGGCATTCCAATACGCCGTGTCTTTCTCGTTGGCCCCCACTTCCACTTTCATAATGGCGGGGCCGAAAAAATCGGAGGGAAGGCCGGGCGACAGGTTGTAGTTGCGGTAAATGGCGGTGAAGCTGCCGCCGAATTTGAAGCCGAAAAACCCGCCCCTCAGCGAAAAGGTCTGAGAGAACAACCGCCACACATCTGGCGCTGCCACCGGCACATGCGTCTGCCGGATGTAAAATGTGTCGAACAGGGGCTGCTGAGTGGATTGCCCGGTGACGAACAAATCCGTACTCTGAATATTCCACAAGCCGTTCACGATGTAGATGAAACCCTGATAGACCGGCTCTTCAAGCCATTTCGGGATAACTTCAATTTTGTAGATGAGGCGGCCTTCTTCATCCACCACCGCGCCATGCAACTTGTAGCGGTAATGTGCGAGGGCGCTTTCGGCAATGGGCGAGATGACTTCGCGGCCAAACCGCGTCAGGTTTTCATAAAAATTGATGTTCATGTCCTGGGCGCTGTTAAAGCTGAACCCCTGGTCGTTGCCGCTTACCTTGCTCGACACCATCACCTCTTTGAATTTGTCTGGCTGCCGGAAGTACAGTTTTGAGACGGATTCCGACAGGTAAACGATGCCCTGCCGGTTGGTGTCGAGGCTGCCTTCGAGGTCGCCGATATCCTGCCCCAATATCTTGTCAGGGGCATCCAGCACCTTCACATTGCCCTTGATATAGACGTCGCAGGTGTACTCCCCGACTTGCTCCAGGTTGTGTTTTCTTTTGGCAATTGCTTTTCGAATGATGGGATAGGCCGGGTCTTCGGCGTTGGCCTTCACCTCAATTTCCTGCAACTGAATGGACTCATTTTCCAAGACGACGTTCAGTTGAACCGGACGGCCGGCGACGGTCACTTTTTCCACCTGATGGCCATAGCCAACGTATTGAAAAACCAATTGGTAGCTGCCGTTTTCGAGCGCCAGAAAATACTCCCCTTGCAAGTTGGTGGTGGTACCCGTCGTGGTGCCCTGCACATAGACGGTAGCGAAGGGCAGCGGCTCGCCGTTGGCTTCGGTCACTATGCCCCGCACCTCCTGGGCGTGTACTTTGAACAACCAAAATAGTTGGAGAAAAAGGAAGAACATCAGCCGGGTGGTCATCGTGTGCACAATTTCTACAAATGAGCGGCAAAGTTACATTTTGGTTGCTTCGCAAAAAGACATCAGACATCTTCCAGCGTAAGGTTTTTTACAAAATCAAGGGCATCGGGAAAGAAAATGTTGAACCCGGCTTCATACGCCGGGTAATCCAGATTCATACTTTCGACGGCATTGTCGAAGAACCAAGGTTTGCTGCTGCGCAGTTTCAAGCGTTCCAGCGTAAAACGCAGTCCTTCTTCGGTGCCATACTTCGTGAGCCAGTCATCGGCTATCATCCGCGGGAGCCTTTTATGCAACACCGGCGGCATCAGGTAGAGGTGCCGTTCCAGGAGGGCGTAAATATTTTGGGCAAATTCCGGCAGGGATTTTTCGGAATAGTGGAGCCAGTTTTTTGAAAGAATAAAATCATGCATCACGTCTAAAATCACCGGGGCGTAGCGGCCATGGTAAGGGTGCAGTCGTCGCACGCTTTCTCGAACGCTGGGGTGTTGGTCAGTGAAAGAATCTATGCGGCGATGAAGAAAGATGCCTTGGCGGAAGGGGAGGGGGAGTTTTGCAACTTCTTTGTTGGAGATAAAATCGCCGAGAAAATTGCCCACCGTGAGGGCTTCGTCGTGAGCGGAGAGGAATAAATGTGCGAGGTAATTCATATCGTTTTACTAACTGGCATTTAGCGATTTTGTTTTCTTTCAAATACCCAACTTATATCTTTGCGCGCGTTTACAGCGGCGGCTGGCCAATGGCCGCTCTTCTCAAACCAAGTCACATCATAATGGCATTACAAGCAGGAATCGTCGGGCTGCCAAATGTAGGCAAATCCACTCTTTTCAACGCCCTCACCTCGGCAGGGGCACTGGCCGCAAACTACCCATTTGCAACGAAAGACCCTAATGTGGGCGTCATCACCGTGCCCGATGAACGCCTTGATAAACTTGCTGAACTTGTACATCCGGCAGCCATCGTGCCCGCAACCATAGAAATTGTGGACATCGCCGGCCTTATAAAAGGGGCCAGCAAAGGCGAAGGCCTCGGCAACCAGTTTCTCGCCAACATCCGCGAAGTGGACGCCATCATCCACGTCGTTCGCTGTTTTGAAGACGACAATGTGGTACATGTGGATGGAAACATCGACTCCGTCCGGGACAAAGAAATCATAGACACCGAGCTGATTCTGAAAGACCTCGAATCGGCGGAAAAACGAGTAGATAAGCTCCGCAAACAGGCCAAGGCTGGCAAAAAGGAGGACCTGCTCGTCGCGGAAATTGGGGAGACCATTCTCGCCCACCTCAACGCCGGTAAACCTGCCCGTTCACTCGCCCTCGAAGGCGATGCCGCCGAGTTGCTGAAAGACATGATGCTGCTCACTTCCAAGCCCATCCTCTACGTTTGCAACGTGGACGAGGCTTCCGTGAATACTGGAAACGAGCATACTGCCCGGTTCTTGGAGGCAGTAAAAGGCGAACCGGCAGAAGTCATTTTTATCAGCGCCGAAATAGAGTCGGAAATCGCCGCCATGGAATCTGCGGAAGAAAGGAAGGAGTTTCTCGAAGCCTTGGATTTGCACGAGCCAGGCGTCAACAAGGTCATCAGGGCTACGTATAAATTGCTCAACCTCATCACTTATTTCACCGCAGGTGAAAAAGAGGTGAAGGCCTGGACCATCCGCAACGGCTGGAAAGCTCCCAAAGCCGCAGGCGTCATCCACACCGATTTTGAAAAGGGCTTCATTCGCGCCGAGGTCATCAAATACAACGACTACATCACCCTCGGCTCCGAACACGCGGTAAAAGAGGCTGGCAAATTGGGCGTGGAAGGAAAAGAGTACGTCGTGACCGACGGCGATGTGATGCACTTCCGGTTCAATGTGTAAGCTATCAGGCAGCACTAAACCAGCCGCCGAAGAGGAATTCGGCGATACATTTCAGTATAACACGTGAAAATCCTCCACACCTCCGACTGGCACCTCGGCCAAAAATTCATCACCCGCGAGCGGGAAGAGGAGCACCGTCTTGCACTCGACTGGCTCGTGGAGACCATTGCCGGGGAGAAAATTGACGTTCTGCTCGTGGCCGGAGATATTTTTGACATCGGCAACCCGCCCAATTATGCCCGCGCCATGTACTATAATTTTTTGAAACGGCTGCGCCGCACCGGGTGCCGCCACGTGGTGCTCACCGGCGGCAACCATGATTCGCCGAACATGCTCGACGCCCCGAAAGAGTTGCTCGAAATTCTCGACGTGCATGTGGTGGGGGCCGCCACTGATGACCCGGCGGATGAGCTGTTGGTTTTAAAAAATGAAAAAGGGAGGCCGGAGGCCGTCGTAGCGGCGGTGCCTTTTTTGCGCGACCAAGACCTCCGAAAAGCCATGCCCGGCGAAGCCGGGCAGGAACGTACCGAACGCATCAGAGAGGGCATCAAAATTCACTATGAAAAAATGGCGGAGCTGGCGGCAGCCCACCAAAACAGCGGCATTCCTATTCTCGCTATGGGTCATTTGTACGCCACCGGTGCACAGACGAGCGATACACAGGACAACATCTACCTCGGCAACTTAGAAAATATTCAGGCCAGCCAGTTTCCCGGCATCTTCGACTATGTGGCGCTGGGGCATATCCATCGTGCACAGGCCGTGGGTGGCATGGAGCATGTGCGTTATTCGGGGTCGCTGATACCGCTGAGTTTCAGTGAAACGAAGGACGCCAAGGTGGTGGCCGTGCTCGCCTTCGACGGCGGCAAGCTCTCCAAAATCGAAGAATTGCCCGTGCCGTTGTTCCGGCGGCTGAAATCCATAGAAGGCACTTTGCCGGAGGTGCAAGAGAGGTTGGGAAAACTGCACCATAAATATCTGGGCCAATTACGGCCGTGGGTGGAGGTGGTCGTTGAGACTGACACCGTGCTGCCCAATCTCAGCGGCATGCTGGAGGATTTTACCCGCGAGATGAACCTCGACTTGCTGCGTACGCGGCTGCTGAAATCCCATTTCTCCCTCGACGTGCAGACGGATTATGAAGAGTTGAATGACCTCAGCCCGTTCGACGTTTTCCGCAAGATATGCGAAAGTGCAGGCCGTGCCCCTGATGATATGAAAATTTTGGAGGCTGTCTTTCGGGAACTCGAAGAATGGTACCGGGAGGAGCAGGGGAAGTGATTTGGCAAAGTATCCGTTCAAAATCCAATGGTCGTTCTTCGAGCGGCAGGGTTTTGAACCCTGCCGCTCGAAATACCAGCATTTTTTGAGGGGATACTATTAGTTTAAACCTTTTAAACCTCCCAAACTTTGTTTACAGCCCCTCCCCACCTCACAACTTCCGCGTTTTCAGCCGGATGGAATTGCCAATGACCACCACATCGGAGAGGGCCATGAAAAGAGCGCCCCACATGGGGTTGAGGAAACCCAATGCTGCCACAGGAATAGCTATGATATTGTAAGCAAAAGCCCAAAACAAGTTTTGCCGGATTGTTTGCAGCGTGGCGTTGGCGATGGCAAGTGCGCGGGGCAGGCGGTCGAGGTTGCCATTGAGAAGAATCACCTGCGCCGACTGCATGGCTACTTGCGAGGCGTTGCTCAGCGAAACGCCGATGGTGGCTTTTGCCAGCGCCGGGGCGTCGTTGATGCCGTCGCCAATCATAGCGGTCGGGGCTTCGGTATTCAGCCGGTCAATGACTTCGAGTTTTTCGGCGGGAAGCATTTCTCCGTACCAGGTGTCCACCTTCAATGCTTTTGCTGCCGCGGCAGTTTTAGCCGCTGAGTCGCCGCTTAGGATGATGGGATTTTTGCCCGCTTTGTGCAAATACTGCATCACCTGCGCCGCCTCCGGCTTTAGTTGGTCTTCAATTTCAATAGTGGCTTGCTGTTGTTCGTTTTTCGAAAAATACAAAGGGGCACTTCCTTCTTCCAAACCAGGCACGGCAAACCGGCGGGTGCCCAGCCGGTACTCATTGCCCTGGTCGTCAAGGGCGGTGACGCCCTGGCCTTTCAGCTCAATTATTTTCGTCAGTTTAAGGGTGTTCCCATTGGCCTTGGGCCGGCTTTCATTTTCAAGTTCCCGCACGAGCGAATGGGCGATAGGGTGGGAGGAGACGCGCTCCATTTTCAGCATCAGGATGTTCGCCTCCGCTGGATTTGCTTGCTCGGTGTAGTTGATGTCTTTTATCCGAAAATCGCCGGTGGTCAGGGTGCCGGTTTTGTCGAAGACGAAATTGCGGATGTTGGAAAATATTTCGAGGGTTTGGGCACCTTTCACGAGCACGCCGTTTTTGGCTAATCTTCCCACGCCTACCATCACGGCGGTTGGCGTTGCCAGCCCCATGGCGCAGGGGCAGGAAATGACCAGCACGGCGATGCTGTTGAGCACGGCTTGTTGGCCTGAAATGCCAACCCCAAAAAAGGAAACTAAAAAAGTGAGGACTGAAATGCCCAGCACCACCGGCACGAAGACGGCGCTGATTTTATCGGCGAGGCGCTGAATGTCAGGTTTGTTGCGTTGGGCCGACTTCACCAATTCTATCATTTTACTCAAAACCGTGTCGCGGCTGGCAGTTGTGGCGGCGATGGTCAGGTTGCCATTCTGCACGATGGAGCCGCCCAACACGGTGTCATCCACTGTTTTTGCGGCGGGCAGGCTTTCGCCCGTTAGCATGGATTCATCCACGTTTGCCCCGCCATTCAGTACCGTGCCATCCACGGGCACCTTGTCGCCTTCGTTCACCTGGAGCCAATCGCCGGGCATAATTTCTTCAACCTCGACCGAGACGACAGTGCCGGAGGGCATGATTTTTTTAGCCCAATCAACCTGCAATTTGCTGAGGTCTTCAATGGCGGA
>SCUG01000702.1 GCA_004297645.1 Saprospiraceae bacterium
CGGTGGCTACTGCGGCGGGGGTCATGTTCACAGGTTCGAAACTTTCGGCGGCTTCCTCTTTTTGCTGGTCTTGGGGCGAAAGTTTGCCGCCTTTTATGAAGCGCCAGTACCGCAGGAGGGCAAAAACTATTAGCGCCACGCAGATTAAAATCATGAGGGCGCTGGATGATTTAAAAATGATCACCAGCAAAATCAGGATGGCGGCGATGAGCATCAACAGGGCTTTTTTTGCGGCAGCAGAAGAAACGCCTCCGTTGGGCGTGGCGGGTTTCAGCCCATCCACGATGACGCTCGTGGTGGGGGTTTCTTTGGGTAAAACGAGCGGCGGAGCAGCCGTGAGTCTGCCGTCGTTCAGCCCCTGCAGGAGGGTAGCGCTGTGCGTGAAAGCGCTGCCGGCGGGGAGCAACCGGCGGGCCATCAGTCCCCGCGGGCGGAGGGCTTTGCGGAAAGCCCCGGCAGCGACGGCCTGCGGCAGGCGGCTATTTCGGGTGAGGTATTTTATAGTGAAAGGGCTTCCTTTGACTTTGGAATGCACCGGCGCCGTCAGCAGGAAGCTGCGCTCAGGCGGCATTTTTTTCAGGTGCTTGTCGTACATCATTTGGCTCACCCACATCGAGAGCTGGGTGAAATGAATCTTGCGGTTCATTTCCAGCACGCTGCCCACCTGCTGCCACGCACTGCGCATGTACGATTCCTGATTCTTCTGCACCACGGAGGTGCCCATGCCCCCTTCGGCGCGGTGGCGCGGGTCTTTGTTTAGTTCATTTACCCAATTGGCATCTTCGGTGGCGATGCTCAGTCTTTTCGCCATGGCATGCCACATGCCGTAAAGCGGTGGAGCAATGGTGGGGTCTTCATCGGGCTTGTCGCCGGCTTCGTCCAACAAGACAAACTGCTGGTTGATGACCGGCTCCACTTTTTCTTCGAAATCGCTGCCAGCGGACAGGGGGATGGAGCGGGTGGTGGGGGCCTTGAGTGCGCCTTCCAACCCGACGACGTCCTCCGGGTGAGTGATGCCGGTGACTGGATCGGTATATTGTGTGTCCACGTCATTTACGCCGTAGCCGGGTTGTTGCACGTCCATGTTGCGGATGCCGACGCGGGAGTCCATGTCGCGGGGCACGAGGCGGCGCACCAAAGTCTCGAAATCGCCTGCTTCGCTGGTGCGGAAGAACCATTCGTAATAATAGGGGAATTCCACCTGCCCGTTTGTCCAGGAAGAGGCTGTGCCGGAGTCGGTGTCTTGCACTTCGATGGCGAGGCCTGCCTTGCGGCCCACTTCGAAGGCGGGGATGACGAAGGCGTGATAAGGCGTTTTCGGCTCCAAATGGCGGGGCGATACCAATCTGGAAATGCCTGCGTCGGGGTTATTTTTTAAAATATTCTCCAGCGCGCTGCGGTCAGCCTCCGAAAAATCGTGGTCGGTGAGGGCGGCGTTGTTGATGATTTCGTTGATGTGGACGTGCGCCCAAGCCCAGGTTTGGTTGGCCGGAGGCAGGAAGTTTTGCCAGTTGGCCCCTTTCAGTTTGATGGCAGGCAGGGGGCGGCCTGGCATGGTCACTCGATCGAATTCGCTGTCTTTGACCACCATCAGTGCCAACCAGGGGTGCAGGCGGTGCCCGGTGGGCGGTTCGGGCGAATAGCGCCAGGGGAAGTCTTCGTCGTAAAATTCGATGAACGCGAGGTAGTTCGGCTCGAAGTCGGTGATCCAGTTGCGCGGCTCGGTGCGTACCACCATGTTTTTATGGATGCCGGTGATGTCGCCGGGTCCGATGAGGCGAAGCTTTTGGGTGGCGGTGTCCGTCAACTGGTTTTCGTTACCGGTCTTTGCCTTTTGCGTTTCCAGCGTCAGCACGGCGTCCAATTCGGCACGTGGAGCGCCGTTCGCCGCTGCCTGTATCTGGTTGGCGATGCCCCGGCGGAGCCAGGGGAGGAAGGAGTATCGGGCTATTGCCATGAGGAGTTATTTTCGAGTTTCGGGTTTCGGGTTTCGGGGGTCGTCCCCCGGAAACCGAAACCCTTCGTCTAATTCATCAAATATTTCGGCATTACCTCCAACTTGGCAGCGAGTGCCGGGTCTTTGGCGGTCAGCGTGGCACGGGCGGCATCTGCCTCGGCCTGGGTAGCGAAGACCAAGTCATCGGCATGGGCTTCCAGCGTATCGGTATTGGCGATGACGAATTCTTCTACATTCACTTTCGTCTTCGGTGCATCGAGCGGCGAAGGGCGCTTTGGCTCGAAGGCCAGCGCCGACTTTGCCGTGGCGTTTGTCTTCAAAAAGACGGCGAACAACTCGGTGATGAATTTCCAGAATTTACGCTCCTGTTTTTCGGGTACGTAAATCACTTCGTACACTACTTCTAAGGCGGCCACGTAGCTCGACTTCAGCTTGTCGGAGCCTTTGATGCGGATGCCGCTGTCGAACTTGGCGAACGACTGGCTCGACAGCTTTTGGGCGTCGTTCATCTCGCGGTATTGCGCCGGGGCGAACTGCTCTTTTAATATGTCGAGGCGGTCTTGTCCGAATATTTCTGCGCCAAGCGCCAATGAGTTCACCTGAAAATAGCGGTGAATTTCCAACGGTGCGTTGGTGCCGAACTTGTTGATGTCCATGTTGAGCGGCGCCACTTTCTGGCTGACTTCGAGGATGCCGAAGGGGTGCAGGATGAGTTTGTCTGCCTGCTCTTCGGTGGGTATTTCCCGCAGGGAAACCATGAGGTTTGCCCCAGCCGGCAGCTCTGCCCGCCAGTTGCCCACTTTGCGGAAAGCTTCGAGCAGCGGCTCGAATACTTCCACCGGGGGCAGCACCTCACGGCGGTCTTCGCCGAAGCTGACGTCGAAGCTGACGGTGACGCTGATGTCGAAAAAGAAGAAACTGATGGATATCCTCGCCTCGCCCCAGGCATGCCACGGCGAGGGGCCTTCCAACGA
This sequence comes from Saprospiraceae bacterium, assembly GCA_004297645.1. Lineage (GTDB taxonomy): Bacteria > Bacteroidota > Bacteroidia > Chitinophagales > Saprospiraceae > UBA6168. The sequence continues at coordinate 2,932 of SCUG01000702.1, forward strand.
CATGCGGATGCGCACACTGAGCATGTCTTCGCCAAAAAGACTGACGGCGAGCATCGCCCCGATTTCCACCAAAAACTTGAACGGGTTGAACTGTATGAGCGCATCCAGCGAGAGGTAGCCATGAATGGCCGCCGGGCCGCCCGTGGCTCGCAGCGACAGCTTGGCCCCGAACTGCACTGTGTTGGAGGTGAGGGCAAAATAGCTCTCGGCCCGCAGATCGGGGTTGCCACTGAAAATGATGAGTGCCAGCCGTTTGAGCGCCGGCAGCCCCATCGGCGGCGGCGTGTACGAGGGGTGAAAGCCGCCGATGGTGAACAGGAAATTGGCGTCGTCGCCCCAATAAATTCTTATGGCCATGTCGCCCGTGAGGGCGAAAGTGAGAATGCGGGAATTGAACAGCGAGGCGTCGAGGGTGAATTGTTTTTTCTCAAAATCTAAGGTGGCGATGAAGTTGATCTGGATGTAAATAATGGCGGCTTCCTCCGCAGGCAAATTCAATCGTATAACGCCCAGCAGCGCCATGCGCACCGGGTCGGGTACTTCGAGCAAAAAGCCCAATTCCACGCTGATAAGGGTGGGGGTGCCCCAGCCCAATTTGGCCATAGGCCCAAAAACAAACTGCCCCTCGTAGGGTGGAAAAATGCGCTTGATGTCGTTGATGATACGGGTGGCATTGGCTACAATGTCTTTTGGGAAAAGGATGCTATTCACCGAGCCATCGTAAACGCCGAGGCGCAGCGGTTCCAGTTCCATCGTGCGGTTGAGACCGAGCAGGCCGCCGACGCCGTTGAGGGTGAAACCGAAGCCCAACTGGATGGGCACGAATTCCGCCGTGATGATGATGAGCAGTGAAAAGCCGTCTGAGCCGTCCGGCATTTTGGTGCTTAAAACGCCGATGGCTTTCAGGGCGATGATACTCTGAAATTCAAGCTCCAACCCACCGGCGTATTCGCCTTTTTCTACATCAATAAACAGGAAGCCACCCCCTGTAAATCCGCCTCCGTCAATGGACAAACCCACGCCCGTGGGCCACTTGAATTCCGGCGAGAAATTCACGGGACCGAGGTTGCCGCTATCGTTTGGCGGGAAGGTGAGGATGGCCTTGAAGCCGATGCCTTGCACCACTGCCGTGAGCGGGCCTAATGCGCCTTTGACATCGGCGCCGAGGGCGATGGGAATTTTCCCGGCCTCCGGCCGAATGCCGATGGTCAGCCCCAATATCTCGATGGGGCCGAGCGAAATATGAGTAGGTAGCGCTATTTCCAAACCGCCGCTGCCCTGAAAATAGACCCCCTGCCGGCTTGACCAGCCGAGCAACAGGTCGAAGTTGCCCTCGATGCCATTTTCTCCCAGTATTGTTTTCAAAAAACTGTCGCCCTCGCCCGCTTTGATGACGATTTTACCTCCCTTTAATTCGGCTTCTGCCAACAGTTCGTGCTTGCCATTGGAGGCGACAGCGGCGCCGCCCTTTATGGCGAAGGACTGAATTTCCATGCGGCTGCCGTCGGCAATGCCGAGCAGGATGGTGGGTTCGCCGCCGGGTTTGGCGTATTGAATGCCCAGCTTGAGGCGCAGGCTGGATGGCGGTGCCGCACCCCCCGCGCCGATCATGTCGGTGAGGATTTTCACGTCGCCCGGCCGCACGAGGATGCCCACACCGGGGTTGAGGGCAAGCCCCAGGTCGAATATCAACTTGAAGTTTTCGGCGATGTCAATGGACTCTTCCATTTCACCATCGGCGAAAGGTAGCACGGCAAAGCCTGGTTTGGCGCCTGCGGTTTCGGGCAACAGGTATAATGCCACGCCGATGGCGTATTGCAGGCTGGAGGAATTGTCTTCCAGTAGGATAAACTTGAGTTGGAGGGGGAAGATTTTCGTGGGGTCGCTGGCTCCTTGATTCAGAATGGTGTGTACGTTGGGATGCAGTGGTTCTTGCCTTACGGCCAGGCCGAAGGCGCTTCCCATATTATATAAGGTGTCGTAGAAATAGTCAGCTTTGAAATTAGAGGTGCCCCAGTTGTAGGCATTTGTAAAAACGGCGGTAGGGTCGTTGAAAAAATTGCCCAAATCTTGCCAGGCTATTTCCCGCTTGAAGTAGCCCGTCCGCTTACCTGCTGCGGCCTGGTAGCTGATGCGGATGATGCCGATGGTCTGCATCAGCCGCCCCCAGTTGGCCTGGTTGCCGAGCAGGTATTCCACCACGAGGAATTGCATGAGTTGGCCGGGGAACTCATTCTTAAATTCGGTGGCGTCCACGCTGGCAGGCAACAAAGCAGACGAGATAGATGACAAGCCCTTAATGCCGGTGATGAGGCTGGTAATTTGGGTCATTAGCCCCGCCACGTTTGCGCCTGTGATGCCGCCTGCCTCGATGGTGTTGAGTACGGCAGTGACCGACGCGGACAAATCCTGTACGGGCTGTGGCGGTTGGGTCATGTCCCATCCTAAGTCGTACATAAAAGCGGAAAACGCCTTTGGGCTGGCAAGTGCATCCTGCAACGGCTCGAAAACGGAACCGATTTCTTCAGCGAGTGCGACCAGTGTTTCTCTTGTTTCCATATTCAGAGGGCTGGTTGTTGAACCCCCGCCTCCGGCGGGGAAGTGGCAGTATTGTGTTTTGTTTGAAAGGGTTTCAGCTTCTCAGAAGCAGCCTGACATGGTTAGACCGTCAGGAAGAACCGGGCGTCGTTTTCCAGTAATTGGGTAACGACTGGCGTGGCATTTCCGGCAAATGGATAAAAATTAAAAAACAGGTTATTGGCGTTCGTGGGGTCGTCGGTGATGGGCACGATAACGGTGTATTTGTGGCGTGTGCCTACGCAGCGCATGATATGCCTGGTTGCATTGTAGTTAAAGACCCAAGTGAAGCCATCCACGAATTCATTGAGCGAATTGTGCTCGTATCTTTTGTAAATAGGGAACGGATGCGCCACCTGAAATTTGGCAAGGCCCCCCATGCTCGTTTTCATTTCCGCTTTGCGGGCAGCGTCGCCGGCAGGAGGCAAAGCTCCCCCACCATAGGTGATGGTGAAAGTGAAGGTTTCCAGGTCGTGCCGGAAGCCGGTGTCATTTGCCAGGCGCAGTGAAGTCAGCGCACTGCCGGTATTGGGCTGGAGGGAAGGATTGAGGCCTACTGTAACCGGACGTGCCCGCCGCCCCGGATTTACCTTGGTTGGTATCCAGGCGTTCCACTTCGCATTGGGCACATTAGCGCCGTCCACAAATGTAAACCCTCTCGCCTGGAAAGCTGCCACCACCGCCGCCCTGTTGGCAAAAGCGGTAGGGCGCACGATGCTGAAATCATAACCCAGAAATTCCAAAACTCCCAAGTCGGTGCGAAACCAGACTTCGTGGAAGTGCTTCGGTGCAGTAACCGGCACGATGCCGCCGAGGGCGGCTTTGAATTTCTGGACAAAAGGCACGGCGAAGGCCTGCCCGATTTTACAGCCTTTGATGTGAAATTGAGTGCCTGCACCAAGTACGGGAGCGGGAATGTCCGCCACATTCGTGTTGTCAGCGATTTCCAATACTTCGTAGGTAGTATTCACCTCCGGGACGCCGTCGCCGTCGGTGTCAATATTGGCGAATTGTATTTGCATCCAGCCGCCGTCGTTGCCATGAGAGGCTGCGAGGATGTTTCCCACCGGCCGGGTGACGCCCACATTTGTGGCAAGGTGGTTGACAAGATGGTCCACCCGGCTGACGCCTGCCTGGTTGATAAGCGTCGTGTTCGGGCGGCGCCTGAACAAGTCCTTCATGATGTTGTCGTAGCCAGTAGTGCCGGGGGCGAAAGCGTAGTCCATAAGCTGATTTTTCTTTGCAAAAATAAAAGAACAGTGCAGGACAAGCCGGGTCAATGACCGGATGCCGCAAAGCTTACGCTGGCAGTGGTTTTTTCAACACAAAACGGACTTCGATGATGGGTTTCGATGACAATTCTGAACAGATACAGGGAGTATGTGAAGTCATGTTTCCTACGGGTTTATGATTCGAGATAACAGGGGTAGGTGGGAACAATGAAGCATAAATGTAAACAATACTTTTGCATTTTGGCAAAAACCCTTCTGTTTTTTTTGTAATACCCCCTTTTGATTACCATATGAAATCTCGTCGAATCCTGTTTGGGAAGAATGAGGGGTAAGCTACTTTATGCTTCAAACTTTCGTTGTCATTCTCGTTTTCTATGATGCATGGAGAACGAAAGACAGCGCGCCATAAAAATTCACCAACCTCCCGGAAACAATTTGATAACATACCTCGTTTGCACACGTTTGAAACCGGTCATTCAGCATACAATGTAGCACACCGCCTAAGTAATATGGTGCAAAAAGTTTAGCCTGGTAAAGTGATGTGCTGTCCACATCGGATATGTCAGACGAATTAAAGTTTGTGTTTTTTTTTCAAAAAGTTTGCAAGTAATAAAAGGGCGTGTATCTTTGCGTCCGCTTTTCGAAAAAGGCAAGTCCTCAACGATAATTCAGGAAGTTTCAAAAACTAAGAATATAGGAGGCGTCGCTCTCAAATTGCGAATGCGCAAAAACGGGAAGATGCTCTCAACAAGTTCATTGACACCGAGGAAAGAAAGAGGTAAGGAAGATAAAGAATCTAGAGATTAAGATTTTGAGAGAGAAAGGGCCACTGATCTGAGGGTAAAGGAAATGGGAGTATTTTT
>SCUG01000703.1 GCA_004297645.1 Saprospiraceae bacterium
ACGCTGACTCATAATCAGAGCCCCGATAGCTATCGGGGCAGGTTCAAGCCCTGGTGGGACCACAAGAGGCTGTCTCAAATGGCAATTTTTAAAAACAGCCGCCAAACATGATTTTATTCAACGGCGTAATGCCACAATGATTCCAAATGAGAGCGATGCGTCGTTGCGTTATTGCGTGAAAAATGTGGTTGAAAAATTTTCGTGCTGCCATTTGATGCAGCCTCTTTCTCTTTCATAATCATCGTTCCCTAAGCATTTCTTATTTCACCTCCTTCACCTGGTCGAACTGCAACCCGCTTGACCCTTCGCCTTTGCCCGTCAGCTTGCGCTTGCCAATCCAGACAAATGTTTTGCCGCCATACCAGCGGGTACGCTGATAGCTGCGGCACACCAATGCACCCGACCGGGGCACCTCTTCCTCGTGCACGTAAAACGGGGCAGAATGGTCCAGTACTTCGCCTTTGTAGCGCTTTCCACCTGGCATCTTCGCCCGTTGCAGCCGGATTTGGCGGTTGCTACCGGGGTTGTGCACCGGCACAAACGGAATCCAGTTGTACGGTACTTCGGTGCCAAGCACGTAACGGATTTTGGCCTCCGTGTCGTGGAAAACAGGCGGGACGGGATGTTCCTCTTCCCGTAGCCGGGCGGCGGTTTCATGGCCACTGATGCCCGTGCCCAAGGCCGACGGCAGCGTGGACTCGACGGCCCAAACCATGTTGGCCATCTCGTCTCTCAGGAAATTGACCTTTTCGATGGGGTCACTTTCGAGGAGCTTATCCACGGCGGGCGGGAGGAAGAGGCGGTGGTCGCTCATGTCGCCTTCGGCGGTGGTGTGCAGGTTGAACAAGGTCCAGCGCTGCCAGGCTTCGTCGGTGCCTTGCCCCGCCGGGTGGATGAGCAGGCGCTCGCCAAAAACATCGGTGACCACGATGCCCAGTACATCCGTCATAGTGCCCACTTCGAGGTTGAAAGGCACGATGGCCCAGTCGTTGGAGTAGATGAGGGCAAACTCGGTGAGCAGCAGTTTCGCCACGTCGGTGGTGTTGGCGGTCACATCGGCGAACTCGGTTTTATAGTTTTCCATTTCCCAGTACCGGGGCAGTGGCATGCCGCCGAATGAGACCGGCGCCGGGAGAAATGAAAGTTGAGTCGTCACTTCGTTGGCTGAGGGGATGGCCTCGCCCTGTTTGTCGGTCAGCGTGGTGTTGGGTTGGTTGTCTATGTCGAAGGAGTACCAGTCGAGATGCCCCTGTGCATACTGTTCGGCATATAGTAGCGTCTTTTTGGCGCTGCTATCTTCTGCCGCAGCGGTGAACTGGTATTCGAGATACGAGGGCTTCCAGGCGTCATCAGCGGGGTTGGCAGGCTGGGTGAAAAGAGCCTTGAAATATTCAGTCAATTCCTGTCCGCCACTCTTTACCTCCGCAATAGCCATGGCAGAAAGCGGTGAAGCGTCCACCTTACCGTCGAAGGCACCTGCCCGCATATCCTGCACTACTTCGTAGCCATCGAAAAGCATTTGCAGCGCCAGGGCATGCATCTGCTCCGACTCCCGGTGCAGCATCGTGTCCACGTTTATGGCAACGGCATATTCCTGCCGCAGCCAGTCTTTAGCTGCCGCAAAATCAACCGCTGGCAGCGCCCGTTTCAGGTGTTTCAGAAGGAACCGCGCCAGCGTGATTTGAGTACCCAAATCGCCGGGTACCGGCTCCCGCTCCACGTGTGCTTCCAAGGGGATTTCATCTGAATAAGCGGTGGCAGCCGCCTGGTCTATGGCGTAGCGGTTGAGGCGATAGCTCTTCGCCAGCACGTCCACGTTGATGGGAGAGCCAGCGTCTTCGCCCTGAAATTCACCGAATTGCCACTGCCGGGCGAGCAGCCACAGCGGGTCTCTGATTTCGGCGCGGAGGCTCCGGCTGAAATCGGATTTCCGCGGGTTGCCTTCCAGGCGGTTCCACCCCCGGATTCTCGGTTTGAAGAGCGGTTTCTGCTCTGGGGTGAACACTTTTAGGATGTCTTCGATAAATGGCATAAAGCGGAGGTTTAGCAGGTTCAGAGAGGTTGAGGAGGTTTAGCAAATTTTTACTTAACTTCCTCAATCTCCTCAACTTTCTCAAAAAGTATCTGGTGCAATCTCTGCCAGTGTCCCTTCCCTCAGGATTACGTTATTCGCCAGCACAGTGGCGAAATTGAAACTCGTAAATTCCGTCAGTACTGCGGGCAGTGTCTGGAAGGCCGGGCTTTTGGCCAACTGGTCCGGTTCGACGGCTCGCAGCTTCGACCTGTCGAGGGTGTCCTGGAGGATGGCAATGAGGTCGTCCCAAGTCCAATGCCCCTTGATTTGCGGCGGCACGGCCAGCAGCAGCGTTTGCGGGGGCATGGCGTTGGGCCGGTCGAAGTGGAAACTGATGCCCGCATTGATTGCCCGTTCGGGGATGACTTCCGTCCATTCTTCCAGCAGCAAGCCGCAGAGTTGGGCGTCGAAAGCAGGCGGTGTTGCGGTGTGCAGCATCACCGACACCGTGTCGTTTTGCAGGTCGTAATCCTCGCCGAACTCTTTGCCAATCCACCGGCCACCCGCGTTGAAGGGCACTTGCAGGGGCGACATCCCAAAAGTGCCATTGGTCAGCAGGTCGTGGGTGGTGGCGAGGGTGGTCAGGTTGGCCATTTTCTCCCGCACTTTGCCCATGCCTTGCAGCCATTTTTCCACCTCCAATTCATCGGGTTCGATATTTTGAGCAAGGCAGGCGTTGAGTTCGTCCGGATTGTGGGTGCTGAAATGCGGCAGGGCCACGAAACTTTTGTTCAATAAAATTTTGGCGGCTTCGCCGTAACTTGCAATGGCGTGGCCAATGGCTGCGCCCTTTTCAGCGGGCTTCCAGTTGGGATCGGCGGCGAGCGGTTTAAGCAGCTCGCCGTCGTCCACTTCCTTCAGCCTTTTTTGTAAAATTTTTAAAACAACCTGCACCTGCGACACCAGCGATTCGAGCGCCGGGCGCTCGAAGCCGCTGATGGTGGCGGGCAGCGCCTCCGGCAGTGCGTGCTGCACGAGCGGCAGCAGCCGCTCCCGGATTTGATTCAGACGCCCTTCCCAGGCCGCTTCAATCACGTGGTCAGGGTCATCAAAATACAACTGAAACGGCGCTTCGATCTGCGTTTTGTAAAAATGAGCCAGCCCCGTTCCCGCTTCATCCGTCTCGTTTTGCAAGACATCGTAAACGGCCTGTACGCGCAGCCGGAAGGCAGTCAGGCCTGCCTCGTATCCCTGCGGATTGGCAGCGTCTGCTTTTTGGCCTTCGATGCCCGTCATCAAATCCTGGGCGTGCATCGGCCGGGCCTCGGTGATTACACGGCGCAAGGAGCGCAATAGGGGCTGTAAAAAATACAGCGCCGTTTTCCCTGCACCGGCAGTCTTAAAATCTATCTTCACCTCATCTGCTTCCGTGAGGCTCCCGGCCTTTTTTATTTTATAAATGAGGTAGCGCTCCAACTCGCTCGATTCATCGCCGAGGTTGTTGCCCGCCATTAGCACGCAGTCGCTGGGTTGCAGGTCGAAGTATTGCGATAGCGCCACATTTTTTGGCGCTGCTGCTCCGATGGTCACGGCGAAGCCCACCTCTGCGGGCGCAGGCAGCATGGTGCCGAGCCAGTCGTTCACCGGGGCATTGGCGGTGGAGCGCAGCGTGGCCGTGGCTCCCCACCCCGGCGCAGTGTCAGCGGCGGCGGGGTCGAAAGTGAAGGCCACCCGCTGGGTGATGGTTTTTCCGTTACGGGGCGTATTCACGAAATCGGGTTCTGGCGGCGGGGCGCCTTCGGAAATGGCTTGCAGCATACCGCCCGCCCGCTCGTAGTTGCCCTGCACTACCTGGTGCACGCTTTCGGTGAGCGCCAGGTCACCGATGGCGTCGAGGGCTTCGGTGAGCCGGTCAATTTCGCGGGCGAGGATTTTGGCCTTACTCGAACCGGCCAATGGCAGATTGTTCGTCACACTGACGGGCAGCCCGTAGGGGTATGTTTTTCCTTTTGCAAACTGGAGCAGGTCGTAGCCGTTCACCACATTGTTTGCCTCCACTGCTTCGGCGGGTGTGCCGTCGGGTACTTCCGAAAGTTTCCCAGAAATAAAGGGGAAGCGGTCGCGAAAGACGTAGATGAATTCGTCGAGTTCTTCGTGTTCGGGGTTGTCGTGGAGTGCGCGTTCGAACTGGTAGCCGAGCAGGGCGGCGAGGCTTTGGCCATTGCGCAAGCCTTCGAGGTAGCTCATTGCCATGCGCACGCGGCGGCTCGACAGGTTCACCGAGAATGGTGAGTTGTTATCTTTTTGGGCATGGCTGATGTAGGCGTTGCGCAGCACCGCAGCCGTCACGGCGTGGTTGAGCGACGGTGCGAGGACGTAGCCGCCATTAGCGTCGCTGGCGACGATGGGGCCTTTTTCTGGTTTCAGCAATTTTTGTGGCACCATGCCGGGGCTGACGGGCTGTGGCTTTTGGGCGCGGGGGTGCAGGTCTTCCACCCAGCCGTAAGCACCGAGGTAAACGCCCCGCGTGTAGGTTTTACCGGGTTCGCCGGCTGCCACGCCGCCGGGGTTAATCTGTGCACGCTGCCGTTCGAGGCGGCGCTGAAACAGCCCTGTCACCCAGGCATCTATGCGGTAGCTGCACAGGTCCACGTGTTCGGCGAAGAGCCGTTCGAGGCGGGCTGTGGGCAGACCGGCGAGTTTTTGCAAGGCATGCCGTACTTCCAGCATGGGGGCGAAGGTGAAATGAAAGTTGTCGTTGGGCGGGAGGTGCAGTTGGTTCACGATGGTTTCGCCGAGTTCAGCGCCGAGTTTCGGTGGTGTCACGTTGAGCAGCTCTTTGTTTGAAATGTGTTGCTGCCCGGTCATGTTGAGCAGGTATGGGTTGGCGGGGATTTCGCTCACCACTTTTTCTGCGAGCAGGTAGTTTTTCCCCACGTTGGTCAGGCCGTTGAGGAAGGCCTGCCGCAGCAGCATGTACAGCAGTGCTTTCGGTGGTGGCACGGCCTTGCCGGTGGCGTCGGCGAATATCTCTTTTTCGATGTTGTTTTTCGACGAGTTGAGCAGCCAATGGATGTAGTTGCGCTGCACGCCCGTGGCCGTGTCGTCGAAAAACGGGCGGATTCCGAGTGTTTCCGAGAGTGGCACATCGGGGTCGCCGTCCACGACAGGGCCGTAGAGGTGGGTCCTGTTTTTGAAAAAGGTTAGGTCCTTAATTTTTAGGTCTTTGAAATTGCCGAGGCCTATTGCATTGAGGCTATCGGTTTTTTCTTTTTGTAAAGTTTCCCAGGCGGTGAAGATGAAAGAGAAAGGCCAGCCCCGGAAGTTGTAATAGTTCCAGGCGTATTGGCCGGCCACGGCTTTGCGCGAGAAATAATCCACCGAGGTGGCGTGCAGGCCGAGGATTTCGAGCAGCCGCTGGAAAGGCTCGCTGCCATCGCCGGCATGTTTTACATCAAAAATGGCGGCTTTCCAGAAATTCATGAGCTGCCGCAAACGGAGCAGCAGCCCATTGTAAAATTGTTCTTCTTCGATGATTTCCTGGGCGCTCCATTGCCAGCGGCCGAAGTCGCTGGTGACCAATACGCCGTAAGGCTGGCTGCCCACGCGGAACGCAGGAAGGCTGCCCCGCCCGGTGACGTGGCGTTGGAAAAAACCTTGAATTTGCTGGATGGTGTGGGTGTTGAAGGCCGTGCCCATCATTTCTTTGAGGAAGTCGCCCCAGGTGGCGTGCCAGAGCGCAGCGTTCATGGCGATGGCTTCGGCCACATCTTCACCATTTGCGTTTTCGATGGGTGCGGAGGTGTCGTATTCTAAGCCGAGCGCCTCGGCAAAGCGCTGACCGTCTTTTTTGTCTTCGCTGTTGAACAGGGTGCTCCAACTGGCGGGGTCTGCGGCGTTGGCCTGAGCGTTGAAGCTGGCCTCGTTGGAAGGGTCGAGGGTGGTGTATCCGGAGCCGGCCTCTTCGGTGTTGTTGGTGGGGGTGCCTTGTGGTAAAAAGGCGATGCCGCCGGTGTAGTGGTGGTTGTTCATCAACTCTTCGACGAGTTTTGCGGAGTCCTCCGCATCGGTGGAGAGGCGCAGCCCCAGCACCACCAGCCGGTCGAAGCCGTTAGTATTCCAGGGTGCTGGCAATGGAATGCGCACGCCCATGCCCACCTGCACGGCTTTGTCGAAATCCGCCAGCCATGCCATGGCGGGGTCCAACTTCAACTCGCCGGTGGCGGCGTCGCGCCCGAACTCGCCGTCCAACTGGCTGGGGTCGGGGCCGAGGATGAGAGTGTCGGGCACGTGCGCACCTACGACGGGCGGCAGTGCCTGGTACATTTTTCCTTCGAATTTTCTAAAAGTTGAAACGACGAAACGGTCGGGCATCACGCGGGTGCGGGGTGCCAGCGTCCAGCTTGCGGTTTTAATGGGGCCGGGTTCGGGGAAGCTGGGTTGTGGCATTGAGGCGAGGTCGTCCTGCCAATTGAGGGGGCGAGTTTGCTTCGCAATCCACAAACTGCGGTGGGGGCCGTAGCGGTTGGCAAGGGTATTCCATGCGCCGCGGCGTGCGGTGGCTTGCTCTTCGCTGTTGCCGTTGCGAGCCTCCCAAATGTTTGTCCAGTAGTGTTGGCCTGCTTCCACTTCGGCTTCCATCAATTCTTCTTCGTGGCTGTAAACCGCCACGGTGTCGGGGAAAAAACGCACCCAGAGTTCATTGGCGCCGGTTGCGCTGTGCGCAAATTTGGTTTCCACTTTCACGGGCATCAGCAGGAAGGGGATGTGGTCGGGCAATTAGATCGGAAGAGC
>SCUG01000704.1 GCA_004297645.1 Saprospiraceae bacterium
GAAGCATGGTGGTTACTCAACTACCGCGGAGGCAGCTTCGCATTCCCGCACACCACGGTTTTTGAAAAAGAATGCCTTACGCGCGGCGTCAGTTTCGAAATCATACCCGACGCTGCCTTCAACAACATCCTGGCGGAAATAGCACAGCCCGAAGTAAATATGGACGCCGTCAAACTAGAAAAAGCGCCGAAGATCGCCGTTTATACACCCACCAAAGATTTTCAGAACGACGAAGGTCAGGAAATTCAGCCTTGGGACGATGCCGTTACCCTCGTGCTCACTTATGCCGAAATCCCTTTCGACAAGGTGTACGACGAGGAAGTGTTGGCCGACCGGCTCACCGAATACGACTGGCTGCACCTCCACCACGAGGACTTTACCGGCCAATACGGCAAATTTTACTCAGGGTTTAGCGGCCACGCATGGTACCGCGAGAACCAACGCCTGTCGGAAGAAATGGCCCACCGCAATGGCTTCAACAAAGTGTCGCAACTTAAATTGGCGGTAGCCAAAAAAATAAAGGAATACGTCGTGGGCGGCGGCTTCATGTTCGCCATGTGCTCGGCTACTGATACCTACGACATCGCCCTGAGCGCCGATGGCGTTGACATTTGCGACAAATACTACGACGGCGACGGGCCAGACCCCAACGCACAATCGAAACTGGATTTTTCCAAAACCCTGGCTTTTGAAAATTTCGAGCTGGTCAAAAACCCTCTCGAATACGAACATTCAAACATCGACAGCCACTATGGCCGCAACGTTCCTCCCGAACAGGACTACTTCACCCTCTTCGATTTCTCTGCAAAATGGGACCCCGTGCCCACCATGCTCACCCAAAATCACACCCGCACCGTAAAAGGATTCATGGGCCAAACCACCGCTTTCCAAAAGGAGTTCGTCAAGTCCAATGTGCTTGTTTTGGGCGAAAATAAGCCCATGCACGAAGCCCGCTATATTCACGGCAATCTCGGCGAAGGCTTTTTTACCTTTTATGGCGGCCACGACCCCGAAGACTACCGCCACTACGTGGAAGACCCCGACACCGACCTCAGCCTCCACCCAAACTCACCCGGCTATCGCCTTATCCTCGACAACGTCCTCTTTCCGGCCGCTCGCAAAAAGGAAAGAAAAACTTGAGTAACGCGCTTCCTGGTTTCGTACAAAAAATGGAACGCTCCCACCCTTCCTGCATATTTGAAGTACTAAAATGGAGCTATGCTAAAAAGACTGACCGTGCCTGACTGGGTTCAGCGCCACACCTTTTCATACGACGATTACCGGTCTGTTGACCCGGTTAAAATCAGTTCCATCCGGCTGGGGCTTGGGAAATTGAACTCTTCTACACCGGCGGTTTCCATCATCATCCCCGCCTACAATGAAGAAAAATGCCTGCTGAATACCCTCTCCTCACTTTCTGAGCTGCAACCTACGCTGCCCACCGAACTCATCGTGGTGAACAACAACTCGACCGATGGTACGCAAGAAATTCTCGACAAAACTGGCGTGCGTTCTATCATGGTGCAGCAGCAGGGCGTCACCTATGCCCGGCAGGCCGGCCTCGAAATGACCAAAGGAAAATACATCCTCAGTGGCGATGCCGACAGCATTTACCCCCCCGATTGGGGCAACGAATTCGTGGCGTTTTTGGCAAAAAAAACGGAGGTAGCCTGCGTTTATGGCTATTACTCGTTCATCCCCACCCACCGGTATGGAAGGCTGATTTTGAGCTTTCACGAACTTGCCGCCGAAATGTTTTTCAAGTACCGGCAGCGGCAGTTTCCATTTATCAATGTGGTGGGATTCAATTGTGCCTTCCGGCGCGAACAGGCACTGGCAGCCGGAGGTTACGACCACGCCTTTTTTCACGCCAACAACAACCGGGGAGAAGACGGGTACTTAGCCATGAAACTCGCTGAAAAATTCGGAGCTATCGAACAAGTACCCACCACCAACAGGGTGTGGACTTCCGACCGAAGGCTTTTGGAAGACGGCAGCCTGGTGCGGGCATTTCTTAACCGGGTGAAGCGCCACGCTGCGGTTTGAACGAAGTGGAGAAATCCAGACCTAATTGATTTGAGTGCGTAACTAAAGTGGGAGCAAATGAGTGATAATTATTCCTTCACAATCTTCGAGCAATAAGACTTTCCATTATCAAATTCGACCTTTATGAAATACAGGCCAGGTCTGTAGTTATTTAAACTAAGCTCGTAATGCGCATCATCTGCCTTATAAGTACTTAAAAACTGCCCTGCCGCATTGTAAATTTTTATTTCTTCGATAGTTTGATATGAACTGGAATAAATAGTCGCTATATTCTTCACGGGGTTTGGCGTAATACTGACAGGTGCTTCAGCATCGTCCTTATTTTCAATAGTAGGCAAAAGCGTATAACAGTAGGGAGCATCCCATCGCCCCGCAAACCATAAACCAGGAAGATTCTTAATTCCTTGTCCTTCCACCCCAAAGTTGTGGTTTAAAAGTTCTGATGGGTCAATACCGGGGTATTCGGAATAATCAAAGTCTACTTCTATAAAACTTCGGGTCATCATGCAATAGATAATTCTTGCTTCATACCAATGCTGTAATACAAAAATATAGACATCAGGAGATAAAAATGTGTTGATATTACAAGGATAGTTTGTGATAAGCTGCATCGTATCCCATGAAATCTTGACAGGTTGGTTCTTCGAATTAATCATAATGCGACTATGGGGTAGATAACACTGCCCTGGAGAATCATGATGTTCAATAATGACTTTTGATGTTACCCAATCCTGATCGTCGTCATGAACGGCTCTTACTTCAAAGATACTATCAAAAGGAGAGTCGATAGCTACCTCACCAAACTGAGGATTCAAATTTTGACTTGAAGCACTTGGGTCTCCGCCTACCCAAATAGTATCTTTATTACCTACGGCATCTTCAAACCAGATTGGCATGATAAACTGTGGTTGTTGTGCCGAGAGGATACTTGCCCAACAAATGGCGAAAATCAAAGTCAATGATTTCATGGCTTAATGATGGTTTCAGAATAAATGTTTCCGTTGAAAATGGCTTGAAGTGAATAGGAGCCTGAACTCAAGGCGTCTGTTGATTGAATCAACTGATATTCTCCAATCAAAACATCACTTTCAGGAAGCAATTCAATTATCCCGCCAGTCATAATATTTACAAGCCTTAATAGAAGCCTGCCCGTTTCATTTACCGTGTAATAAACGGTCAATTGGTTGGCAAAAGGATTGGTTCCGGCAAGGTCAACTGGACTTCCCGTTGGAGGTTCGGGACTGCAAGGCAATATCTGAACAATCCGGGTATATTCGCTACTTGGAGGGCAATCAGTATTATCTACCATCAATTTAATCCTGTAATATTTGTTGACCTGAAAAGAGTAAAAATCAAAAAGATTCACCTTCCCTATTTCACCGGTTTGCCAGCCTGTATTGATGTTGTTTCCCACGCAATCGTTTGGAAAAGCCGGGTCAACTTCACAAATGTCAATCAGCCATTTGTTCTCATTAAATGAGGCCTTCCCATTGAGAAACAAACCGCCTGATGGATTCAAAAGAGGGCATAGCCTGTATGTTTGAGGAACGTCAAAAAAGGCAATAGAGGGCATACATCCATTACATGAGTGAATAAACATGTTCCCCCCTCCTGCCAAATCTGAATTCATTCGTTCAATCTGACAAACGGTTACGGCATGAGGGTCGTATTTATTGTAATCCATTAGATTATTGGAAGTCTTGAGCCAGGTATCACAAGGCTTGCCTCCAGTGCTTGCCGGACATGTTGGTATATTATCATTGTACTCCCAACAATTCGCATTTTGGTTAAAATCACATTGCCAAACTCCATTGCCATCTTCATCATGCCATCTATCATAAACAAACCCACGTGGAGTATCATCACAAATATCATCCTCATTCCAAGTATGTTTAAGGCTTAGTGTGTGCCCAATTTCATGGTTGAGTATGGAGGCGGAATACCTGATTGACCACTCCTGACAAGTAGGTTTCACGTAAGTGAAGTAGTCGTTGATGAAGATATGTTTTACACTGCCGCCTATTGCGTTGGCAACGCCTGACCAGTCTCCGTGGGGAGTAAAGAACACATTGATGGTGTTTGACTTGTTCACTCCATAATCGTTATAGATGTCTGTTCTTGACTTATTTAGGTAATAGGCATCTGCGTCACGGTGGAAATACACTCCTGTTATACTCTTGAACGCCAGGTTTTGTCCATTTGACATTTGCTATTAAACCTTAGCCATCCGGGTAATCGGGATGCAGCCAGAACCAAATAGGCTTAGTACAAATAGTGAGGGCAATGAATTTCGATGGTTAGATACTACACTAACACTTGACATTGTGTGCC
>SCUG01000705.1 GCA_004297645.1 Saprospiraceae bacterium
TTCGGACGCTACCTGATCCTTCTTCGGCAGGCATTCTCCCGCCCGGAGAAGTACCAGATGTATTGGAAAGAAACGTTGCGGCAGATGAACGACATCGGCATTGGCTCGCTCGTCATCGTGGGGCTGATTTCGATATTCATGGGGGCCGTGGCAGCGGTGCAGTTTGCCTACCAGTTGGATGGCACGCTGGTGCCGCGGTACTACATCGGGTACATCGTGCGCGACCTGGCCATCATAGAGTCGGCTCCGACGATTACCTGTTTGGTGCTGGCCGGAAAAGTCGGCTCCAACATAGCGGCAGAGCTGGGTGGCATGCGGCAGAAGGAACACATTGATGCCATGGAAATCATGGGCGTCAACACGGCGGCCTATTTGATAACGCCCAAAGTCATTGCTGCCATTGTGGTGATTCCATTGCTCGTGACCATTTCCGCCTATATCGCCATCTATGGGGGTTTTTTGGCCACGGTGCCCACGGGTGCGATAACTTCTGAGGAATACCAACGGGGCTTGCGGGCCTTTTTTGTTCCAAATAATGTGAACATGATGTACGTGAAGTCGGCTGTCTTTGCTTTCATCCTCACCACGGTGTCTTGCTTTCAAGGCTACTATGTGAAAAGTGGCAGCATCGAGTTGGGCAAAGCCAGCACCAACGCCGTCGTGTTCAGCAATATCCTCATCCTACTGTCGGATTATGTGATTGCCGTGTTGCTCACAGGGTGAACCAGAGAGATTCCGGGTTTCGGTTTTTTGGTTCCGGGTTCCGGGGCCAGCGAAACCCCGGACCTGGAGCCTGAAACCACAAGACTGTGATTTTAGCAGAAAACATATTCAAAGCCTTTGACGAAAACGAGGTACTGAAAGGTGTTTCCATGGAATTTCACCCTGGGAAGACCAACCTCATCATCGGCAGCAGTGGCGCCGGGAAAACGGTGTTTCTGAAAATACTGGTGGGCTTGCTCACCCCTACAAAAGGTAAGGTGTGGTACGACGACGTAGATTTTTTTACCTTAGATAAAAAAGAAATCAGAGCCATTCGCATGCAAGTCGGCATGCTATTTCAGGGGGCGGCCCTGTTCGACTCCATGACGGTCGAGGAAAACATCCGCTTCCCACTCGACATGTTCACCGATTGGTCATTTGCCAAAAGGAGGGAGCGCGTGAACTGGTGCCTCGAACGCGTGAATATGCCCGGCATCAATGACAGCTATCCTTCGGAAATAAGCGGTGGCATGGCAAAGCGGGTCGGCATCGCCAGGGCCATCGTCCTGAGTCCGAAATACCTCTTTTGCGACGAGCCTAACTCTGGTCTCGACCCCCGCACCGCCCTCCTCATTGACGAACTCATCCAAGACATTACTTACGAACACGACATCACCACCATCATCAACACCCACGACATGAACTCGGTGATGGAAATTGGCGACAACATCGCCTACCTGCACGAGGGCCTCCTCGTGTGGCAGGGAAATAAAAGCGAGGTACTCACCAGCACCAACGAACTGCTGCAAGGCTTTATCTTCGCCTCGCCATTCCTGCAAAGGTTGCGCAAACAGGCACTGAAAGAGGAAGGGTGATCCCCCAAAAAATCAGATGGTGAAAGTGTTGCTTGCAGCCCACGATGTCCACATTACCGAAAGCGGGGCACCTGTTTTTTTGTACAAAGCGTTTCTCACCCAACCATCCTTCGCATTGTTCCCACCTTGATAAAACGGAAACGATTGATTCCCGCGTTTCAATGGCACGCTAATTCGCCGGGACGGCGTTGATTTTCCTAATAATCCTCTTACCTTTGCGCACTTATGAAAAATTGGTTCTTATTTTCATTGCTGGCTTTAGTAATAGTTGTGTCGGCAGGCGCTTGCAAATCGGAGTTTGAAAAGGTCCGGGCAAGCGGAGACACGGACTTGCTTTACAAAAAGGCATTCGAGTATTACGAACAGGAGGAATACCTCCGGGCACAAACCCTTTTCGAGCTTATCATCCCCGCCTATCGCGGCCACCCCGAATTGGAAAAGGTGTATTTTACTTATGCCAACACCTATTACAAGTTGAGTAGGTTCGTGATGGCCAATTATTACTTCAAGAATTTTTCCTCGACTTTCCCGGCGAGCACGCTTAAAGAGGAGGCAGATTTTATGGCGGCGTACTCAAACTATCAAATGTCGCCAACGTATCGTCTTGACCAAACCTACACGACCAAAGCCATTGACGAGTTTCAGACTTTTGTCAATACCTACCCGTCGAGTGACCGCGTGAAGGAATGCAACAGGCTGATTGATGAGATGCGGCTCAAGTTGGAAAAAAAGGCTTTTGAAGAGGGCTTGCTGTATTTCAATTTGCGCCAATACCAAGCGGCCTCTGTGACTTTTGGAAACCTTTTAAAAGATTTCCCCGAAACCAACAATGCTGAGCAGGTGCGCTATTTTATAGCAAAAGCAGGGTACGAACTGGCGGTAAACAGCATTTTTGACAAACAAGAAGAACGGTTCAAGAATACCGTGGGCTATGCCAAGGATTACCTCGGTAAG
>SCUG01000706.1 GCA_004297645.1 Saprospiraceae bacterium
AATGTCAAGTGTTAGTGTAGTATCTAACCATCGAAATTCATTGCCCTCACTATTTGTACTAAGCCTATTTGGTTCTGGCTGCATCCCGATTACCCGGATGGCTAAAGTTGAATAGCAAATTTCAAATGGACAAAACCTGGCGTTCAAAAGTATAACTTTAGAATTCAAGACTTTGAAATTGCGGGTTCCCCCATCTACTCCGGTTGTTGCAGGTGCTGCTGGCAAGGCTACCAGCGCCGCAATGCCTGCCAGCGCCAGTCCCTCTAATATCAGGTCGAGGGGCTGGAATTCGAGTTTGATTCTTGGTCTTTGTTCCTTCACCACTCCATCATTTATAAAAATCATACACGCTACCCCCCCGCCACATACTGCATCAGGTAGGCGCAAATCAGTCCCCCGTAAGTGCCGAGGGCATAGCCCAGCACGGCCAGCAGTACGCCGGCCGGCGCGAGCGCAGGGCTAAACGCCGAAGCTACAATGGGTGCCGAGGCAGCGCCTCCGATATTGGCCTGACTGCCTACCGCCACGAAAAAGAAAGGCGCTCTGATGATTTTGGCAACCACGAGCAAAACGATGACGTGAACCAGCATCCACACCAAACCTACGGCGAAGAGACCGATGTTGTCGAACACTTCCCTCAGGTTCATTTTCATGCCGATGGTGGCCACCAAAATGTAAATGAAAAGGCTGCCCCAGTTGGAGGCACCGGCGCCTTCGAGTTTCCTGAGCCGGGTGAAAGACAGTGCCAGACCAATGGTGGTGGAGACCAGCACTATCCAGAAAAATGGGGAAAGAAGGGAATCCAAAAGGACAGCTTTCAGACTGTCCTCATAATTATTTAGAAACGGCACTATCACATCGGAAAACCAGTGCGACAATGCTACCCCGCCAAAGGCCAGCCCGAACAGGAGTATCATGTCGTGGGTGGTGGGTACTTTTTCCACGCTCTTCCGGAATGCGATGAGCTGGTTTTTTACCTCCTCAATGGCCTGGCTGTCGGCCTTGAGCCAGCGGTCAATCCGCTCGCTGATGCTCGCACCGTAGAGCAGGAAACCCATCCAGATATTGGCCACCACCACATCCACCACGACCATGGTGCCGAAGAGGGTGTCGTCCACCTTGAAAATTTCTTTTATAGCGGTCTGGTTGCCACCGCCGCCAATCCAGCTTCCGGCGATGGTGGACATGCCCTTCCACACGTCTTCCGGCGCAGCCGGAATGAAACCTTCCGGGGCCAGATTGTACACTACCAACAGGGCAATAGGTCCACCGAGGATGACGCCTAATGTTCCGGCCAGGAACATGATGATGGCCTTCGAGCCGAGCCGCGTGATGGCTTTCATATCAATGCCGAGGCACAGCAGCAAAAGGCAGGCGGGTAGCAGGTATCGCGACGCCACAAAATACAATTGGCTTTCGTGTTGAAATTTTGAGTATTCGCTTTTTTCAATACCCTGTACCGTCAGCCATTCCTTCATTTCATTAAAAGTAAGGCCATTTGGCGGGGTGTGCCCCAACTGCCGCAGATGGTCAAGCAGGCCGTTGTCAAACCAGTCGGGGGCTATCAGGCCGAGAGGCCAATGCAATAATGCCGGCACAAAGTAGCACAGCAGCAGCGCAGGTACATAAGTGTAAAACTTCTGCCACGACTTCAGCCTGGAGGTATAAAAAATGAGCGCTAACACGGTGGTCAAAAGACCGAAAACGACGGCATCATTCGTAAAAAAGGGTTCCATACTCGTTGTTCGTTGGAGGTTGATGGTTTTCTGTCGAACGCCCCTGAATGGTAGCGAACAACCGGGGCGGGCACCTGAAACAGGTGGAGCGCTAAAGATAGAGTTTTGCTTGAAATAGCCTAATTTTGCTCACTCAGCAAACCAATTCATTTACCATGAAATTTCATCAAAATCATGGATGACCATCACAGGTTTATGCGCGAAGCCATTCGCCTTGCCTTCGAGGGAATGCGGGATGGAGCAGGCGGGCCTTTCGGCGCCGTAGTGGTAAAAAATGGCAAAATCATCGGCCATGGTAACAACCGGGTAGCTGCCAGCAACGACCCCACGGCCCATGCCGAAATCGTCGCCATTCGCGAAGCCTGCCGCCATCTCGGGCATTTTCAATTGGAAGATTGTACCGTCTATACATCCTGCGAACCCTGCCCCATGTGCCTCGGCGCCATCTATTGGGCGAGGCCCAAAAAAATATTCTACGCCTGCACCCGTGATGACGCGGCGGCCATTGAGTTCGACGACGATTTTATTTACAAAGAATTTGAAATGCCCGCTGAGGAGCGGGACATCCCGGCCATCCCTCTGCTCCGCGACGAAGCCCTGAAGGCTTTCGACGAATGGCGGGACATGGACGGGAAGGTGGTCTATTAGGCGCTTATGCGCAATTTAAGGCCAACAAATTGCCGGTAATTTTCGTCCTGCCGCCCGTTGTTCCGCCGGTGCTGGCTTCGCCAGGTCAGTAGTCAGCCAAAGCCAGGTCAGACAAGTTGTGGCACTCAGAGGTTCCATCAAAAGTCATTTGAGAAAAACGGGACGAAATAATTGAACGCAAAGACGCAAGGACGCAAAGTTGTATTTAGTTCTTTGCGTCTTTGCGTCCTTGCGTTCAAATTTTATTTATTGAGCCGAAGGCACAAGTACCTTCCCGCCTTTAGCGGTTTTTTCCGGCGCAGCGACGGGGAAATGTAATACCTGAAGCCAGAAGAAGAATTAGCCGGCCACTGTTTCTTTCTCCATATACGCTTCTACCGGCGGGCAAGTGCAGACTAAGTTCCGGTCGCCGTAGCCATTATCTACCCTGCCCACGAAAGGCCAGAACTTATAACCCTTCCGAAGGTAGGGCAGGGGGTAAGCTGCTTTTTCTCTCGAATAGGCATGATTCCAATCGTTGGCCGTAACAGTCTCTGCCGTATGCGGTGCATAGTGCAAGGCGCTTTGGTCAATGTTTATTTCGCCGGAGGCGACCTCGTCCATTTCTCTTTTGATTTCGAGCATTGCTTCGCAAAAGCGGTCGAGTTCGTCCATGCTCTCACTTTCGGTAGGCTCTATCATCAGGGTGTCGTGTACCGGGAAGGAAAGTGTGGGCGCATGGAAGCCATAATCCATCAGGCGTTTGGACACGTCTTCGGCGCTGCATGAAGTTTTAAATGGCCGCAGGTCAATGATGAGTTCGTGAGCTGCCCGGCCCTTTGCGCCTTTGTACAAAACGGAGTAGGTTGGCTCCAGCCTGGCTTTGATGTAGTTGGCGTTGAGGATGGCGTATTTGGTGGCTTCGGTCAGTCCCTTTTTACCCAATAGGCGGATGTACCCGTAGGAGATGAGCAGGATGCTGGCGCTGCCCCAGGGTGCTGATGCCACCGCGCTGATGCCTTTTTCTCCGCCGGTGCGCGCCATGCAATGGCCGGGGAGGTAGGGAGCCAGTTTTTCATTGACGCAGATGGGGCCTACGCCGGGGCCTCCTCCGCCATGCGGTATGGCAAATGTTTTATGCAAATTCAGGTGACAGACGTCGGCGCCGATGATGCCAGGGCTGGTCAGTCCAACCTGTGCATTCATGTTGGCACCATCCATATAGACCAGGCCGCCGTTGTCGTGGATGGTTTGGCAGATACCTTTGATGCCCGTCTCGAAGACCCCGTGGGTGGAGGGGTAGGTAATCATCAGGCAGGCCAGGGTATCTTTGTATTGTTCTGCTTTGGAGCGGAGGTCTGCTTCGTCCACATTTCCCCGGTCATCGCAGGCCACTATCACGATGTCCATGCCAGCCATGGCAGAGCTGGCTGGATTGGTGCCGTGGGCCGAAGAGGGGATGAGGGCCACATTCCTGTGCCCGTTGCCATGGGCTTCATGATAAGCTTTGATGACCATCATGCCCGTGTATTCACCTTGTGACCCGGCGTTGGGTTGGAGAGAGCAGGCGAAGAAGCCCGTAATTTCTGAAAGATAGCCCTCTAACTCTCTGAAAATTTCGCGGTATCCCTGTGTTTGGTCTTCCGGGGCGAAAGGATGAATGTCGCTGAACTCCGGCCAGCTCACGGGGAGCAGTTGGGTGGCGGCGTTGAGCTTCATGGTGCAACTGCCGAGGGGTGTCATGGAGTGCACCAAAGAGATATCTCTGTTTTCCAGGCGCTTCATGTAGCGCATCATTTTCGTTTCCGTGTGATAGGTATTGAAAGCGGGATGAGTCAGGTATTCGCTTTCCCGCACCAGAGCAGGCGGCACGGTCAGCCCGGCCACCTCGCTGAAACCGGCTTTGGCGTCCATGTGTTTTGCCTGGCTGAAAATGCTGATGAGCAAATCCACATCTTCTTCCATGACGGTTTCGTCAAGGCTGATTTGCACGGTATTGTCGCGGTAGAAGAAGTTCACTTCATTAAAAGTGGCGAGGTGGTGGAGCACGTCGAGGGTTTGGTCGTCCACTTCCACGCAAAGGGTATCGAAGTAATGCGCATTGGACTGCTTGTATCCGAGTTTTTTAAGGTTGGTGTCGAGAATTTGGGCGAAGCCGTGAACCCTTTCCGCTATTGCACGAATGCCTTTGGGGCCGTGCCATGCGGCATACATGCCGGCCATAGTGGCGAGCAGTGCCTGCGCTGTGCAGATGTTGCTGGTAGCCTTTTCGCGGCGGATGTGCTGCTCCCTCGTCTGGAGGGCCATCCTCAGTGCGGAGTTGCCATGTGCATCAACGGAAACGCCGATAATGCGGCCGGGCATGACGCGCTTGTAGTCTTCTTTGGTGGCGAAGTAGGCGGCGTGCGGCCCGCCGAATCCCATGGGCACGCCAAAGCGCTGGGTGTTGCCTATGGCACAGTCGGCGCCCCATTCAGCCGGCGGCTTCAGCAGGGCAAGGCTCAGAATATCGGCAGCTACGGTTACGTACACTTCATTGGCTTTGGCTTTTTCCACGAAGGGGCGGTAGTCTTCTATGCTGCCGTTTTTACCGGGGTATTGGAGCAATACGCCAAATGTTTTTTCTGAAAACTCATAGCTCTTCCAGTCGCCCACTACCACCTCGATGTTATGAGGTTTGGCTCTCGTCATCAACACATCTATGGTTTGGTCGAACACGTTTTCGTCCACGAAAAAGACATTGGCCATATCATCGCCTTTGGCTCTTTTGTTTTTTACATTAAAAAACATAGACATGGCCTCGGCAGCGGCGGTGCCTTCATCGAGCAGGGAGGCATTGGCAATGGGGAACCCCGTCAGGTCGCTCACTGCTGTTTGGTAGTTGAGCAAAGCTTCCAGCCGGCCCTGCGAAATCTCAGCCTGATAGGGCGTATATTGGGTGTACCACCCTGGGTTTTGGAAAATATTTCTAAGAATGACGGACGGCACGATGGTGCCGTAATATCCCATGCCGATGTAGGATTTGAACATTTTGTTCATGACGGCTATTTCTTTAAGCTCCCGCAGGTATTCATACTCGTTTTGTGCTTCCGGCAGGTTCAGTTCGCCCGGCATGCGAATGGTATCGGGCACGGTCTCGCTTATGAGTTGGTCCAGCGATGAAACGCCGATGGCCGCCAGCATTTTCTGCCGTTCGTCAGGGTTGGGTCCGATATGTCTATTGGAAAATTGGTCGTAAAAAGATGTGTTGCTCATATTTGTTAAGAGGTTACGTTAATTCCGTAATTGCAGCCCAGCCATCAGGCTCCGGTTTAGGCGGCGCAAAAGTACACTTTTGAGCGGTAATTCAGCAAAACGGTGACAATATGCAGCCCTTGTTTCACCGCATGCATCGCACACTGGTCAGCGGGTGCCGGGCGGGCAAAGAATGGCCGGGGCCTGTTTCAAAATAATTTGGCTTGCCCGTTTTCTTCCACATCAAAATCAATGACATCGCCAGCGTGGAGTTTTTCGTTCGGGAGGGGTTGGGAGAGTGCCGGGTTTTCATCACTGTCTTCCTTTTCCGGATTTTTTGCTGCTGGTACATTCGTTTCCTTTTTTTCGGCTGGATTGTCCACCGGAGCAATCAAGGGGGCGGCGGGGTTCAGGTCTTTTACACTCAAAAGTTTGTGTTCACTCAATTTGTTGCCGAGCGCTTTCCAACCTTTCACATCGATAAAACTGGCCACATCCAACTCGGCTTCGTGTTTTTTCGACTTCACTTTAAAGCTGTACCGGATGCGGGGGGTGGCATCTGCCAAAGCGATATAAAGTTTAGAATTTTTGTGCTCGGTAATAAAAAGGAAGCGCTGTCCAATGGTGTTGGTTTCGATTTTGAAACGCTTCACCATTACCCAGTCTTTGTTTCCATCCAAATAGACGGCGCTGATGATGGCTTCGGGGTCAAACTTGGCGATGTACATTAAGTCATTTACCTCAAAGCGGCGGGTCAGTTCAAAATCCGTCTGTTCGTAGGTGCCGTCTTTGTAGATGCACAGCAGCAGGCTGCCCGTGTCGAAAGTGCCGAGGTAAATGCCACGCTCCCCGGTGTTGAGGCGCCCGCTCACTTCGTCCATCCAGATTTTTATGGCGCCAATGGTGGATTGGCCGGCTTCTTTCAGGGCCACTTTTTTCACGGGATATTTCGTGACGATATTGCCCTGGGAGGCCCTGCCCTTGATGTCGAGATCGGCGAAGCCATAATCGAACACTTTTATTCTTGCGGAGCAACTTTGGCTCAGCGTCACGGTGACGAGTTCTGCTTCGCCGTTGGGGTTGGCCGAAAAATAAAGCACTCTGGAATTGGGCGTGCCCATCGTCAGGTCGTATTCTTTTTCGCGGGTGATGGCCATTACCTGGAACCGCTTAGCCATGCTGCGGCCACTTTTGCCATCGAAATAAATCAGGTTGTACGTGGTGCGCTCGTCTCCTTTTTTCCACACGTCCAGATGGATGATGTCTTTTCCGACGAATTCCTTGTCGGCGATGCGGACGACCTGGAACTTGCCATCGCTACGGAAGACGATGATGTCGTCAATATCGGAACAGTCGCAGACGAACTCCTCCTTTTTCAATCCCGTGCCGATGAAGCCCTCTTTGCGGTCCACGTAAAGCTTAGCGTTGTTGGCGATTACCTGCGTGGCCTGAATATTTTCAAAATTGGTGATGAGGGTGCGGCGCTCGCGGCCCTTGCCGTATTTGTCGAGCAGGTTTTGAAAGTAGGCAATGGCAAAATCGGTGAGGTGGGTCAGGTCGTGCTCGGTTTGTTGCAGCTCCCCGATGAGGGTTTGAATTTGCTCGTCAGCTTTGAAGGTATTGTATTTCGAGATGCGCTTTATTTTGATTTCCGTCAAACGAACTACGTCGTCTTCGGTAATATCTCTGAACAATTTCAACCTGTTATCGCTGCTCCGGTTGCTGCCGCTGAGGTCCGAAGGCGTGGCTACATACTTTTTCATTTCCCGGAAAATCGTTTCCACCACTTCTTCCCAGCTCTCGCATTCTTCGATTTCGTGGTACACGCGGTTTTCTATGAAAATCTTTTCGAGGCTGGAAAAGAGCCATTTTTCACGCAGGGCATTTCTCTTTATTTCCAACTCTTGCCGGAGCAAATCTTTCGAGTTTTCAGTGGAAATCCGGAGCAGCTCTTCCACCGTTGTAAATACAGGTTTGTTGTCCACGATGATGCAGGCATTCGGCGAAATAGATACCTCGCAACTGGTGAGTGCATAAAGTGCATCCATGGCTACATCGGGCGAAACACCCGGTGCTAATTCGATGGCGATTTCCACCTCGGCGGCAGTGTTGTCGTCTATTTTCTTGATTTTTATCTTGCCTTTTTCGACGGCCTTGCCGATGCTGTCTATCATCGCTTCGGTGGTCACCCCATAGGGCAGCTCTTTGATGAGCAACACATCCTTGCCGGCTTTTTCGATTTTAGCCCGGCACTTGATTTTGCCACCCCGTTTGCCGCTGTTGTAATCGCTTACATCCGCCATGCCTCCGGTCTGAAAATCGGGGTAAATTTCGATGCGTTTCCCCTTTAAAACATCGATCGAAGCCTTGCAAAGTTCGATGAAATTGTGTGGCAATACTTTGGTAGAAAGCCCCACTGCAATGCCTTCGGTACCCTGGGCCAGCAAAAGTGGAAACTTCATCGGCAGCGCAATAGGTTCCTTTTTGCGGCCATCATAAGAAAGCTGCCATTTGGTAGTCTGTGGGTTGAAAGCCACTTCGAGGGCGAACTTTGTCAGCCGTGCTTCGATGTACCGGGAGGCTGCCGCCGAATCGCCCGTGCGGTAGTCGCCCCAGTTTCCCTGTGTGTCTATGAGCAAATCTTTTTGGCCCAGATTGACCAGTGCATCCCCTATGGCCGCGTCGCCATGCGGGTGATATTGCATGGTGTTACCGATGATGTTGGCAACCTTGTGGTACCTCCCGTCGTCCGTGGAAAACATGGCGTGCAGGATGCGGCGTTGTACCGGCTTCAGGCCATCTTCAATGGCAGGCACTGCCCGCTCCAAAATGACATAGCTGGCATAGTCGAGGAAGTAATCTTCGTACATGCCAGAGATGGTGACGACGTTGCCCTCTGCGTGAGCATCCTCGCTGGAACCGGGAACAGGCAGACCGGATGACGAAGGTTTGGATTTTGACATTGCTGCTTCGCTTTTCTAATTCTCAGGAGGAATTTTTCCCCACTTCACAGGCTCAAAAATCACGCAAAACTAAAAAATCGGCTCAATTCTTAAAAACAAATTGTTTTTTGGAAATTCTTAATAACAAATTTATTTTGGGTTCAGGAAAATATCTTCATTCCTCCAATTTGCCGGCATTCGGCCACGGAGATTTTTCCGGTTTAAAATCTTCTGCCTATCTTGCCAAAAAATTTTGCCGCCTGCCATGACAGGTGGAATAACCAACACTCACACTATGGCAGCATTATCCGATTTCCTGGCGTTCTTTTTTTTGTTGAATCAAAACGAATGCGAGGAGGTTGGCAGGCCCTAACCTAAGAATCAGCAACTAAATGGACATCGCATTACCCTTAGGCTACGAAGAAAGTGATATCATATCGGCCTGCATCCGGCGGGAACGTTGGGCGCAAAAGATGCTTTATGAAGAACAGTACCCGAAGATGATGGGCGTCTGCCTTCGATACGCCGGCAACCAAGACGAAGCGCTGGACATCCTGCACGAGGGGTTCATTAAGGTGTTCAAGAATTTACACCGGTATGAACCCGGCACCGCCCTGACTTCCTGGATCCACCGCATCATGGTGAATACGGCCATTGATTACTACCGAAAAATGGTACGCCGCCGGACCGAAGACCTCGACACCGTTTACGAAATAAGCGCTTCCGATGCCGACGCCCTCAGCCAGATTTCTGAAAAAGAAATTCTTCAGGCGGTTCAAGATCTTTCGCCAGCTTACAGAGCCATTTTCAACCTGTACATTATTGAGGGATATTCCCACAAAGAGATAGCTGAATTACTGAACATTACCGAAAGTACCTCCCGTTCCAACCTTGTCAAAGCAAGGGTGAAATTACAAGCCACTTTAATGGCAAGAAATGCAACGTATGGAATCAAATAAACACCTCGGCGAGCTTATCAAGGAGACCTTGAAGAACCTGGAAGCCGGTTACGATCCAGGTACCTGGGATTTGCTGGCACAGCGCATAAACGATGCATTGCCGGTTGTTGGCGCTTTAGACCATCTCATCGCTCAAAGCTTAACAGGACTCGAAGTGCCCCCAGGGCCTGAAAGCTGGGAACTGATGCAGCAGCGCATCGAGGCCGAAGAGGCCGCCGAAATAATAGAAAACGAGGCACAAATCGACAACCTCGCCTACGACAAACTCCACCGCATTTCCGTACCCTACCAATCGCATCACTGGAGCCTCATGGCCCGGCGCTTAGAAGAAGAATACGCCTTGCAGCAAAAACTCTACAGATACAAAGTGGCAGAAATGAGCCTGATGGTGCTGCTGCTTTTGGCCATCGTTCGCTTCCTGCCATTTACAGAGGGCCTCTTCAATTCGCGGCCTGCCAGCCAACAAATCGAGCAATTAGAAATTGCAGTGCAGGCTCCCGGTAATTTGCCCCTAAGCACTATTTCCAAGAACGGCCTCGCCCCTGGCGCGCCCGTCGCTGCAAATACTCACAACGGAACCGGCGCAGGTATTGCGACAGCGGTTGAGCTTAGTATAGGAGTACAACCTAAAGGCATTGCAGCTACGGTTGAGAATGCCACAAATGACAGCCGGGCTGCCACCACCTCTTTCTCACTCCTCCAAATGCTGGATTCCCCCTTCCCGAATGTGAACTCTTTAAGCAGTCAGCCTTTCTTTGCAAATGCTGCTTTCGGGAAAAACAGTGCTCCGGGCCTCCCTCAACCAGAACGTACCGAATCGTTGGGGTTGCTGGTTGCTATCTCCCCCGTTACAGTAGAACCGCAAACAGTGAATGCTTTGATTCTGACAAATGCGCTCCCCATTCTGCACAAGAGCAAATTGCGGTTCAGCATTTTCCCGGCCGTTGACTACAACTACGTATTCACCCCCTCCAACCGGTTTAGCATCCTCGATACGCTCATCTCCACCGACTCTGACACCACGGCCGCCAGCGGCTATGGCGGCGGCATTCTCGTCAATTTCAAAAAAGGCCGGTGGGAAGTGCAAACGGGGGGCATTTACTCCTTTAAACGGTACGTACCCAATACCCCAGCCTTCCTCTTTGAAACCGTCAAATATTACATCGAGGAAAATTTCCACGGCATACAGCAAGACATCTTTCAGGTGCCTGTGAATCTGCAATACTATTTCAAAGACAGTGGCAACTGGCGCATCTACGGGCTGGGCGGTGCC
>SCUG01000070.1 GCA_004297645.1 Saprospiraceae bacterium
GAAGACGGCCTGAAAAACTACGACCGCGTGATTATGATGGTGCACGCGTTGCGGGAAAAGAAGTGAAGGGAGTGGGTGCTTTTTTTAGCGGAGCCGGCTGCTTACTCAAAGGTATCGAGCAATAGAATGAGGGCATTATTCAGGTTGTCAATGGCCAAGGGGAGGTTCCAGGCTTCCCGGTTTCGTGGCTCCACGTAATTCGAGATGGAGCGGATTTCGAGAAAAGGCTGTTTCGTCATCAGGCAGGCATAGAAAAAAGCGGCTCCTTCCATGCTTTCCACATCCGCGGGATATTTCTGCCGGATGGCTGCAATGCTACCGGCGCTGCCGTGCACTTTGTTTACCGTCAAACCACTGCATTTGGGTAAAAAATCGAACGCCATAGCAGAGGGGTTGATCAACTCGCCGTTTCGAAAAGGCGGTTCAAAAGGCTCGATGAGGTCCAGTTCGTGAATGCTGGTGAAAGTGCCACCGGCATCTTCCGCGCCGAGGTCGCCGAAGCGCTCGCTCACCACGTGGACTACTTCGCCCAGTTTCATTTTTTTATCGAAAGCACCGGCGATACCGGCATTGATGGC
Organism: Saprospiraceae bacterium; assembly: GCA_004297645.1. GTDB lineage: Bacteria > Bacteroidota > Bacteroidia > Chitinophagales > Saprospiraceae > UBA6168. Next base: position 579 of record SCUG01000070.1, read on the forward strand.
CAGGTCGAAAGCGCTATTAGCAAAAAGCGACCCCAGATGATAGGCGGTGAAAGCCATGCCAATGCCCGTTATTGTCAGGTAAACTTCCAGTTCGTTTTTTGAGAAACCCCCGGATTCCGGTTGCTCAAAAGTATGGGTAAGATATTTCCTCAGCGGGGCGAGTTCAAACGGCGTGGCGGCAGTGATGAGTATTTTCATGTCAGATGTTTTTTAGTTGGTGAATATCGCAAGTCACTCCGGCCTTTTTCAGCACTTTCGCCAGGTGGGTGGATTGCGCCAGCAGGTTGATAATTTTCCGGTTGAAAAACTGCACCCATCCCGGCAGGCCTGTTCGCGGTAAAGGTCGCAAAAAAGCACCACCCGGCGGCTAAAATCTCGTGGCTGAAGGTGCCATGAAAGGGCACATCTTCGCTTTTTTTCCAAGTTACATACCCCCGGCCGCCAAGAGTTATTCAATGGATGACGAAAAGCTCCACCGATTTAGGGAAAAAGCTAACGTTTTTGATGCCGGCGGGACTTTTGGTGAGGTTTAGGGCTACGATGGATGTGCCGTTTGGCGGGGAGTTGTGCTGGAGTGTGGCTGTTATCTCGAAGTCATCAGCCTGTATTAAATCGTAGCGGCTCAGGGGTACGATAAAGGAGAGTTCAACTTTAGAGGGCAGAAGGCTGTAATTGTTCTTGCCGGGGCTGACTTTTACCGGGATGGAAAATGTTTTTTCAGTGAATTGCTCAACCGGGATTTCAACGATGGCTTCATTCTGAGACATCCGTACCTCCTCCACCGCCGGTGGTATAAGTTTGGCTTTACAACGTTGGCTCACTTTCAGGCCCGACAAGATGAGCTTTTCCGTTTCTACATAGGACAGGGCGGCCAATGCTTTTGATGGCCCCGTAAGCATCACGCTGTCCGGCGATAGGAGGATAGAGTCCCTGATGTAAAAATCAGAGGCCAAAGAAATATCTTTTTTCAGAATGACAGGCACCAATCGCATGGCGGTGGAATCGAGGTCAAAAGCGATGTAGTTCACCTTCACATCCCCGACAGTCAGGGAAAGTAGCTCTGTTGCTTTGAGTATAAGTTCATCCCGCTGTAGATCCCTATTTTTTCGGGCTTCCAGGTCTATGACAATGGCTGGCCGGGGATGCCGGATATAGCTTGACAAAAGGTCCCAGCCTTGCCCTTCGCAGGTAGCTAAAAAGTAGGAGGGAGGCGTTTTGGAAAAAACTTGGCCTGGAGCGAGGTGATATTCGAGGCCAATGAGGCGCGAATCCTGATAGGTTTTGGACAGTTTGATGAAAATCCAAAACAGCAGGGCAACACACATGCTGGCCACCAAAATCACTCTCTCATTTCCGGCGTTCAGCCGGATTCTGTTTAGCCAAGCCTTCATTTCGGTTTTTTATAAAAACAATGAACGATCAGGCAGGTGGCGCACACTCGTTGGAGGGGATTTAATTTATTAAACTCAGCTTGCCTCCAAGCCTTGATAATGCACCCTTCGGAACGTGCGCAAAATAACTTGGTAAGTTTTGCAGAAGCCAATTCACCGGGTGACTCGAAGTCACCCGGTGAATTCGCCAGGTTGTTTTGCGCACGTTCCTTAACTGGCGCTTTCTATAATGGCTCCCTTGTCGTTTTTGCCGTCTTTGCCATAGAGCGAGTCAGTCATTTCTTTGGAGATGGCACTTTTCACGATTCTTACAAAGGTCTTTGTTCCTACTTCGAGCGTGACAATATCGCCTTCAATTTTATTGATTTTACCCAACATGCCGCTGGCAGTGACGACGTCTTTTCCTTTTTCCAAGGCGTTCCCAAATCGAGCCTGTTCTTTTTGACGCTTCGATTGCGGCCGGATGATGAACAACCAAAAAACGGCTATGATTAGGCCAAAGAACACCAGGTTGAATATTCCGCTATTGCTGCTACTGGCTCCCTGAAGAAAGATTAATGTTTGCATGTGTTTGATGATTTTGATGTAAAATCCGGGCTGCATTTCGGTGCAAACCGGCTGTTATTTTTAGAAGCGGGAACGCCCGGATGGCTATTATCGGGGCTACTGCTGTGCTTAGTTTTTGGTCTCATTGACATATCCCCTCAGGTAAACTTTTGTGGTAGCGGGGAATGTGTTGGCGGAAATGATGATTGGTTTTTCCTGGAATCCGCTTTTGTTGCTGGTGTTGAACTCCACGTTGATTTCGCCGGAGGCGCCGGGTGCTACCGGGTCTTTTGGCCAGGTGGGCACTGTACATCCACAGGTAGAGTGGGCGTTGTTGATGACAAGCGGCGCCTTGCCGTTGTTGACAAACCGGAAGACATGGGTCACTATTTCCCCTGCCTTAACATCGCCGTAATCGAAGGACGGGTTTTCGAATGTCATCCGCGCCACATTTACCGTGTCAATTGAACCGTCGGCCGACACCGGGTTGCGGATGATGGAGCTGATTTTGCCGCCGGTCTGGATTTCCTTCACGGATTTACCGCTCCCGGAGGTATCGCCGTTACAGGCTGATAGACCCGCCATCAGGATAAACAGAAATAAACAGACAGGTACCGGGGATTCAAAAAAACGCATGAGCGCCATAGCTTGATGTTTGTGCGCTGCTCATGAATTGAGTCTTGATTTGAGCAGCATTTTTTGCGATGCAAATGTAACGTTTCACCCCTCAAAAAGCCAAACTTACCGCCGTGGTGTTAAATTTGCCCCTGACGTTATCTCGACTTTAGCCAAAACGCACAATCTCTTTGTCAGTAGATTTAAAGGTTGTCATTTGGCGGGTTTAAGATTTTTGGGGACCAACCAATAAAGTGTGGTTGATGTCAAGCTCCCCC
>SCUG01000707.1 GCA_004297645.1 Saprospiraceae bacterium
TTTGATTATGCACCAAAGGTGTTATCAGAAGTGGGTTCAACAGGCATCACCATCGCTTTAGTAAATCCAATTTATGGAGACCAATATCTATCAATAAGTCCTTTTGAAGATATGCGTAAGAATATGGCTAATGACTTTGAAGAATTACTAACTGCAAAAGGCTTCAAAATAAGAGGGCCGTTTCTCCAAGTAGGAGAAATGCTTTACAATGACAAAATCAACTCTGACTTTATTTTTGCAGTTGAAATAGATTGGAATTTTAAAGGCATTGATAGAAAACGTAGAACTACAACCACTACAAATTGGGGTAAGCTTTTAAACCCTTATGATTACAGTGATCCATATAATTCATATTATCAGTATTCAGGTGAGGGCACTGTTGTTTGTGGCCTAGTTTTAACTGCAATGTCATCTAGCTTCGGTGAGAAATTGTGGAAAAAAAGTATAGTCCTTCCTCCCACACCCTTTAAATATGTAGGGAAAAGAGTGTGGGCTACAAGTGATGCAACTTTTTATAGTGAAGTGGCTCTAGACAATTCTGTATTCAATGAAATTGCAAACCTTCTTGAAAATCAATATCAAGCAATTCTTGATTTAGTCGAAAAACAAATTGACGTTGAAGAAATGAAAACGGTCGCTGTAGAAGCAAGAAAAGTGGATAGAAAGAACTGATAACAAACTGAAATTACATTGGCTTAAGCCAGCGATACGATTGCTTGAAGCAATCGTATCGCTGGCAACCAATTTGACCCACTACCATTTTTTTTTCAGTCTGACGGATAGAAAACGGCATTGCACAGTGGAGACCAGAAACCACTCAAAAAAAACGGGGCGCCACCGAAAAGAGTAAGCATAACCTAAAAAGTAAAAAGAATGAATCAAGAAACCATCAACATTCTGATTTGGGTTTCGCCACTTATTGTTGGTGGAATCATTGCAGCGATTAACGCCAATTCTGTAAACGATACAACAGAGAAAGTTGAAGCGTGGACAAGGCGCACTCAAACAAATGTCTCAACAAAAAGCAGTTGGTTTTACCGTTACATCGTCAACCCGGTTCTTTGGACAATTGTAAAGTTCAGCGACTGGACTGACTCTTTTACGCATCGTGGACTTAAAAATGGCGTGAGAGTGGCAGCTTCACTTTACTTGGTTGCAGCTTGGTGTTTTATTTTTTATGCCGCTTTAATGTTTATCGTAATCGTTGCTATTGTTATTGCCATTCTTTATGTAGGGTTTAAGGTCTTGCTGGATTCAAACGAAGATGTGAGGCGAGGTTATGAAAAAGGAAGAAGTATTATTGGCTCAGGAGGTTCTGGCACAAGAACCAATCCGGAAACTGGTATAATTCAAGAAGAAGGATTATTTGGATACATTGATACCGACACAAGGGTTAATCAGGAAACGGGGGTAATTCAGAAAAAGGGACTATTTGGGTGGAATGACACTGACGAGAGAATAGACCCAGAATCTGGGAAAATCCAAAAAGAAGGATTTTTGGGGTACAATGATACTGACACAAAAGTTAATCAAGAAACGGGGGTAATTCAGAAAAAGGGACTGCTTGGTTGGAATGACACTGACGAAAGAATAGACCCAGAATCTGGGAAACATCAGAAAAGAGGATTGTTAGGATGGGTTGACGAATAAAAATTCCAGAACGAAAAAAAGGTTGCCGCTAACGGCAACCAAAAAAGAAGAAATTAATAAACCGTGGAGACCAGCAACCACTCTAAAAACGGGGCGTCACCGAAAAGCCAGATGAGTAGGAAACTTAAAACCTTTTAAACATGAAAAATTTCACCAAATCCTTTCTCTCGTTCGTCATAGTTGCTATGATGGGAACATTTGCTTTTGCCGGAAGCGCTGCCAGTTCGGCGCCAGCTTTGACAACGGACACAGGGCCAACAGTTACCGGCTGGTTTCTCAAAGATGGCCAAAGCATGGCAGCGGAAGATTTTCTCAGCCTTACTCCCAAAAAAATCAAAGAAAGTACAGGGGAAAAGTTGAGCCTCAAAGAAAGGCTGGCGCTTCGTTACGTCCAATCCCAAATCAAAAGGGATATAAAGAAAGGGATATCGCCTGCTGATGCAACATTCAACCTTGACGACGAGGCACGCAGATTCAACATCGGTGGCTTCTTACTGGGCCTTTTTCTCGGATTGATTGGATTTTTGATTTCCCTGCTTTTTAGAAATAGAAACGTCAGACGTTCAGCACTGCTCGGATGGGGAATCGCTGTGGTTATTTACCTCATAGTATTGGCAGTAGGCTGACTTCGTTTGTTATAATCGCAGGCTGCACGATGGTACTCAATCGTGCAGCCTGCTATTCTCCAATGCAACAGGTTGAAACAGTGGAGACCAGCAACCACTCTAAAAACGGGGCGTTACCGACCTGCCTGCCGGCAGGCAGGAAAGTCAGATGAGTAGGCCAATGGAGAACTTAAAACAGAACTTGACCTTTCAGCCGTTGGGAAAGGCTTGTATCTCGTTCAGGTTCGCAGCAACGGCAAATCGGTTTTCCGAAAAGTAACTATCCTCGAATAACTACGCATGAAGCAACTTGCAAAACGCCGGTTCGGAACCCCCGAATCGGCGTTTTCTTTACCTGTATTTGTAACTTACAATTTCACAAACTCTCACCAACAAAATCCAGTACCTCCTTCTTCAATTTTGTGCTCAACCAAAAACCAGCCTTGGTTTCCAAGTCATGGAGAATCGGTTTTAGGGAAACTATCAAGTTCAGTTCTTTGGCCTTGACAAGCACACCGAGCAAGCCGATGGTTTTCAAGCCAAGTTCTCTCGCTTTTTTGGCACCAGCCCGTTCATCAATCAGCAGCAAGTCCGCATGGATTTCCTGCGACAAAACGATGGCCTCGCTTTCGCCCGCATCCAACGACATTTGGAGGAGCAACACTTGCTTCAAGTTGGTGGGCTTTCGCACGGTTATCCAATCCAAATCGCCAATTTGCCGGACATCATATCCAAAAGCTTGCAATTTCATCAGTTCGTTAAAAACGGCTTGTGGTACGATGATTTGTTGATAGACATCCCGCAACAGTTCAAGCTTGCCAATGACAAACAAATTGGAAATAGGGGAGGTATCGCTAACGACTATCATGCGATGGAACGGAGTGTTTTAAGGTCTTCCCGAAAGTCTTCCACGTCGTAATGAACAGAAATTTTGCGCTTGGCGAGTTCTTTTTGAAAAATCAGTTGTGGCACCCCAAGGAACTCGCTCGCCTGTCCAAGCGTGAATATTTCTTCCTGGAACAGCGTAATGGCGATTTGAAGCCGGACGGTATCCTCGGAAACGTTGGCTTGGCGTATGATGGCGTCCGGTATTTCGATTAGCATGGCGGTGAATTTTTCTTACAAAAATAGGGTTTTTGATGATTAATCGTTAATGAAATCAGATGTCCATCAATATCCATCCAGCAATCATTCAAGCTTTCGGCCTCTTTGAGCAGGAAATAGATTTGACAAATGTTCAAAATTTGTCAAATCTGACCCCATTCCCAATCCCCGGACCACCCATTTTCTTTTTCAACCTTTGCGCCCTTCAATTTCAAAGCAAGGACCATATCACTAAACTGGCTCAAAGCATACTATCGGATACCACTACCGGCAAGTCTTCGCCGGCGCAGGGTCTTTCTTTTGAAAATAAAAGAAACGCCGACGCTGGTGTTCCCGCAAACGTCAGGTTTTCCCTCATCGCCGGCGTCGGTTGCAACCGACATCTACTATTCAGCCCGTCCGGGTTCATCCGCAGGCGGATGTACGCCTGCCAAAAAAAGCGCGCTGCGAAGATTCACCAACGGTGTGCGGTTCAGTTGGAGCGCCTCGACAGTCGCTCTTTCGGCCGGTGAAATTCCAGTGATAATCAGCGAATTGTTGCTCCATGTAAAATGCTCCGCCCATTTGTCTTTTCTTGGATGAAACAAGGGCACGGGGCGGTTGGAGACAGGGTCAATGCCTTCCGTCTTGGCGGCTTTGGCATTGTTGCAGCCGTCGCAAACAAGAGCAAGATTGTCGAGGGTCGAAGTGCCGTTTTTGCTTTTTGGAATGATGTGGTCGTCTTCAAAAAAGCCTGGGGCGTAATCACTTGGCGTTTTGCAATACTCGTAAAGCTCGACTTTAGCCATTTGAGCAACCCCGGTTATCAACAAACAAAAGTGCCGGGTTAGCGAGGGTTTTAGTTTTTGGATGTCGGTAGAAAATACCGACATTCAAAAACTGGCAGTCA
>SCUG01000708.1 GCA_004297645.1 Saprospiraceae bacterium
AGCAAAAACATCAGAGTATGGGTCTTGATAGCAATTTCCAGTATTCCCGCCATTAGGGTCTATCGCATCCAATCTCAACTTAAACTGACCATAGTCAATTTGGTTATTCGTCAAGGTCTTTGTATCAGTAATGGTTGTATTGTCACAACAGGTTGGCACCGGAGGATATCCACAATTTGTTAGGTATAAAAGGTTGTCAGTTTGGGTTGTTTCTTGAAAATGGGTATTGGATTCAAGTGTGAAATAGGTAGAGCCCCCCGTTGGATATTTAATTTGTTTTAAAATTCCGTACTTTGATTTTGATTCATCCGTCTCTCTATCGCTATTTCCTTTGGTTATGTGTGTGGTTGTTCCTCCAAATGTTACATTGACAGTAGTTGGAGGAATGTTAACTTGGTGGTCTTCATTTGCCGAAGCTCCATTGTAAAAACCATAATGGTCAATTGCCTTGGAAAGACGGTTTGGAAAAAAAGCTGAACCATCGCCATTTAACGTGCCTTCATAATAAAAAACATAAGGAGGGATATCGAGCGTTGGATCTCCATTACAGTCTTTTTGTTGAATTTGATCCAACTTCAGTCGTTTGTATTCACTTCGGGTCTGGTTCGCCGGGTCTTTAAAATAATCATACGAAAATACCCATTTAGAACAAAAATCCCCTGAGCTAACATGTATTTCATTCAATTGACCTGAGGTATTGGAAGTACCCATATAGAAAGCATTGCCTAAATCTTCTCGAATAATATTGGAAATAAAATCAACTACCTGGGTTGAAGTTGAAGTGGTGCTTTTTCTTAGTCTTTTTCCGAGAATTGAGGTTTTGTTCACATATTTATCCAATTCAGAATCATGTTGACCATAACAACCAATACTACCCGAACTGGATTGCCCACCTGTTGTTTCACAAAAAATAGTTAAATCATAGCAAGAGGCAAGAGAAGCAATACTATAAATCTCATTATCATATTCAAGGTCAATATGCCATTTTTTATCTGCCGATTCAATTTGCACTAAATACCAGGTTGAATAATATTCATCAATGGCGCCTCCCCCACCACCATTTCCATCATGGACGGCAGTTTGTTCAATTCCTTCATCTGTTGTTCCTCCAGGAACATTTCCAAAATGGTAGCGAGTCCCATCAGGCGTAGTAACAGTAAACCACTGGAAGTTGAGTGCCCCTGAATTGTATTCGAATTCTATTTTTAGGTCTTGCTTGGGAATGAGGTGACAATGGTGGTCTTTATCAATTATAAACTTTCCAGAATAGCCACTAATGTTAAATGAAAAAATATCTGCCTCTCCATCGAGTTCTCCATTTGCTATTTCGTAAATAGTGGAATTATTTTCCTCTACTTGATTTCCATTATTATAGTAACCTGCGCCTACTTCATCTCTCAATCCTAATACCGTTCTGGTAATCATACCACCGGCATTCAGGCTCCATCCAGCGCCCACCCAACTTGCAGGCTCACCCACTTTGATTCCTGATGCATGATAACTCAATGAAATGGGTAAGGACAAAGGTCCTTCCTGGATAGTATAGATTGGAATGTCAATGCTGGGAAGTCCTGTAAAATAGTTAACAGGAATATCTCCATACTTTCCCAATGAAGCTGCACTTGGAGCAGGCATTATAACGTCTTTGACGTAGGTACTCGTCGGTTGGGCAAGAGCAACTATAGAAAGAAAAAAGAGGAAAAAGAACAAAGCGCCTTGCCCCATTCTTCTAAGTTTCAGGTTACATGACATGACAGTTTTTAAAAAGTGGAGCTTGATTGTTTTTAATGGTTCTATCAGCAGGTGGTCAGGGAATAAATGTACCCGGTCAGTGGTTCTTGATAAAAAACAGCCGGGAAGCAATTGCCTCGGCAGTCTGTACCTTCACGTAATAGGAGCCTTCGCTCCAATTGGTGCCATCTAAAGTTATTTGCTGGTCCCCTTTCAGCAAATCTTGCTTCGTGGAATAAATCAGGGAACCAAAAGCGTTAAAGACAGCAATGTTGGATGCGACATCGGAACCCGAAGAAATTCGTAGGTAAACCTCGCCGGAGGCTGGATTGGGAAAAACGATAACAGCCAGTTCGCTTTGAGATTGCAAGGATTGGTCAAAGGAAGCATCTTCTGTACTTTCCGTAAAGGCTGGAACGCAGTCAGAACTACCATATACCAAACCGGCTCTTGGTCCTTTTTTCGCTAAGGTTGCCTGCATTCGGATTTTCTGACCTTGGGTAAACATGTACCTGCAAGCGTCATTGGTGTTGTCCATGAAGTTCATGGTCATCTCTACCGGATTGTCGAAGCAGGTAGAAACATGTTTATAGCCGGGACAGCCATAATTAGGGGCATTGTGGATGGGCGTGTCTTCCACAAAGTCGTCCTGGCAAGGCTCTGTGCCCCATAAATCGAAAAGATTGAGGTAGTTGCCAACCAAATGAGTGAGCGTTTTGCCTTCGCTTTAAGGGTGGGCCGCCGTCCCCATCGTCCCGAAGAAGCGGTAATCTATCACGATGCCGTCCGTTTCCTCCGGCCCACCGGGCATTTGGGCATAGCCGCTGCCAGCATTATCCAGGCGGCACACCCAGACATTCAAATAATGCCTAGGGTCAACCACGTCAGCGCCGCCTTCTTTGGCAAATTTCACTGCATCGTCCGATTGCCAGATGGGAGTGTTGGAGCGGACGTAGTGTAAGGCAATATTGCCGCCGCTTCTATCCGTAAGCGCAGCCAGGCAAAATTCGATTTCGGTATCGGCGGCCCTTGCGGCAAAGCCTTCCAGCGTGTCAGCCGGGTGCCGGATGCTGAAATCCCGCATGCGGAAGTCCCGGTTCAGCGCTTCGATTTGGCTCATCACCTGCGCTTCGCTGAGGCGCTCTTTTTCGCTGTTATAAATAATGTGGAAGATGACCGGGATGGTGATCTGAGCGGAGCTGCCATTTTTTTGAAAGCTGGTCGTGTGCCGCTCTATGTCCCGCTGCCGCTCCCGCATCTCCGGGTGTTCATCCAGAAGGCGCTTATGCACTTCCTGTGTGGCGATTTTCCGGTAAGGCGGCTGTGCATAGGAGGCAAGCGGAAGAAGAAAGAAAAAAAGAAAGGTTGGAAGTAAAAGTGATTTCATGGTCCGGAGTTTTAATTGTCCACTGCAAAATTGTACTGCTTTTTTGTTAAAAAGATAGGACAAAACAGGGAAAAGATAGGACAAAACGGGGTTTAACACTTCCTATCATCCCATCAACCGCATCTCCGATGGCGTTTTCCCAAAATGCTTTTTGAAAAACCGGTTGAAATACGAGGCATCTTCAAAACCCAGGCGAAAGGCTATTTCTTTAACGGATAGGTCTGTCTCTTCCAGCAGCCGCAGGGCTTCCAGTGCAGAGCGCAAGGCGATGCAACGGAACGGGCCCTGCCGCAGTCTGCCCCGGCATATCTCCCGCAAGTAATCACTGGACAAATTCAGTTGCAGGGCATAAAAGGCAGGCCGGCGCTCCTTTTTGAAATGTAATTCCACCAGGTGCAAAAAGTACCGGGCCAGCTTTGGCTTGCCAGGCGGTGATGTGGCAGACCGCATCAGCAACGTAAGCCATAAGTTTTCCAATGATTCCGAAATTTCTTTCAGGGTGCACTCTGACTTAATGTGGTGAAAGAGATAAAACTGGGATAGGCGTTTGATTGCACTTTGTTCTCCAGCCGGTAGTGCAAGATGGTGCAATCGGGCAGTTGCAGGGAGTGTAGAGCGTTCGTGCATAACTTTGGTTTTGAGGCGTCCGGAGCGAACCAGGCATCGGGGGGTGCGTTTCGGATTATGCCTTGTCAGAATCGTTCGATGCGTGAAAATAACCTGTTTCTCTTGAAAAGGCAAGCCGGGCTATCTTTTTTAAATATCCCACTTTGGCTTTGCAATAGATACAGCAACAACAAAGGTTTTGGGGCTGTTAGCGTGATGCGGCCAAAAGTACACGCAACCCTGACCTTCCACTTATCTGTGCAACTCGACATACCCCGAAAGCGGTTTGCTGCCATCGCCGAGGTCGAGGTAATAAAAATAGGTGCCGTCGGGAAGGTCTTGGTTTTTCCATTTCCCGTCCCAGGTATTTTGATAATTCACGGCCGCGAAAACGAGGTTGCCCCAGCGGTTGTAAACCTGGAGCCGGTGGCCGGGATAATTCTGCAAGCCGTTGATTTGGAAAAAGTCGTTGACGCCATCGCCATTGGGCGAAAAGCCATTGAACACCTCCACTCCAGTACATTGTACCGTGATGAAAACAGTGGCGGTGTCGCACCCCGCCGGGTTGCACACGACATAGGAGAACATATCGGGCACGTCGTCGTCGCAATAGTCCTGGCCGGGCAGGTAATTGATGGAGCCGCCGGGCAGAAATACCGCCTGCCCGTTGCCGGGTGGGTCGAGGATGAAAAATTG
>SCUG01000709.1 GCA_004297645.1 Saprospiraceae bacterium
GATCACTCGTCCCTCGAAAAGGTAATAGGCAGCATCACCACTTATACCATGATGCAGGTTGCTTCATGCCCGATTCTTGCCATACCGGCTGAAGCCAAATGGAACGGCATAAAGCGGATAGCTTACGCTACGGATTTTAAATCTGACGACGAGGTCATTTCAAAACAACTCCTTTACCTGTGTCAAACACTCGAAGCGGAAGTGATGTACCTTCATGTTGAAACTAAGACTCCCGGAGAGGGGGAATCTGCTGAGGAAAGTCTGGAATATCACGCCGCAGTAGATTCCAACATCACGGTGATGCACAGTCCAACTATTATGGAAGGCATCGATAAATTTATTTTGGATAACAAGGTGGATATTCTGTCCTTGTTCATCCCGCACCGGCGGCTGTGGGAGCGGCTATTTCATAATAGCCTGACCAAGAGAATGACTTTTCACGTTAAAACACCACTTCTCGTTTTTCACGAATAATCCGGCCGTTTGGGTCGCCATTTTTCACCAGAATATGCCAAAGTCCGGCGATGAGAATCAAGGTTGCCGGGAACCCAGACCCTACCCCTAATGGTACTATTGCTAAAAGGAAGACAAGGCCACCTATGATGGCCAACAGCCGGTACTTACCCTTGCTAAGCAGGCCGCATCCAACAACCATTTGACACATGGCAATAGGCAAAACGAATATCGTGGTATGGCGTGAGAAAGTACCGTAAATGAATTCTTCATAAATGGATAGAATGGAAAACCTTCCATATTCGAGGTAAACAGAGGATTTGAATATCGCAAGTGATGCATTCAGGAGACAGGCAATGAGGAAGATAAATGCAAAAATCCGCCGTCCCGTTTCTGGAAATTTAAAGCATACAAAGGCTATAGCAAGCGATACAAAATTGGCAATGCTCCATAGCAGCAAAAACTGTTCAATTTGCGCAATCATCTTGGCGCTGTTGAATCAGTGAGGTACGCAGGTTCTGCGAAAGCAAAATTCAGCATGTCATACGTCGTAAGGATGCCCACGAGAATTCCACCCCCATCAACTACAGGAATGGCATGAAACAGGTTCTCCCTGAAATACCCGGCCGCCACTAAAACGCTATCCTCAGGACTGAGTTTGGCCACTTGTTTTGTCATTACCTCATTTACCAAAAGAGAACGCAGGATGGCTTTGTTGTACTCCTCGCTTTTTTCGGTTTTGAATAAGGTGAAGCCATGCAATATCTTGTGATAGTCCACCTGGCTGATCATCCCTACTACCTTGCCTCCCCTTTCAATTACCGGAATGTGATGGATGTTGTTCATCCGGAATATTTCACCTACTCGTTCCATGGAATCTGACGGACGAACGAAAAGAACATTTGTAGTCATAATTTGAGCAACTTTCGTGGTTTTATCTATCATGGCAAAGTGTTTTATTCAGTAATATGGCTATTCTCAATCTTCATCATACTCCACCGCCTTACTTTCTTCCATGGGTGAGCTAAAGCTGAATGCGAGCAGGTCGTGGCTGGTGACAATGCCTGTTAACCTTCCGTCCTCCACAATAGGTAAGGCATGGAATTTATTGGCCAGAAAAATATCTGCCGCCAGCCCGATGCTGTCATCTGGTTGCAAGTGAAGCGGATATTTCGTCATAATGTCAACGGCACCAAGGTTCTTAAATCTCGCCAAGACATCCTGATGTGATTTGCCAGTTTCTAAGGAAAGTATAAACTCGACCTTGTTGAAATCGTAACGGCTGATGATTCCCAACAGATTTCCGCTTTCATCTACTACGGGCAGGTGATGAAAATCGTATTTCGAAAAAATTTCGTGAACTTTATTCAGGGATTCATTCGGACGAATGGTTTTAAGGTTCGTCGTCATTATTTTTTGGACGGGAATATTCGGATTCATGTTGCTCTAATTTTGTGAGAAGTGCTGAACCAAATATAGGTGCTACTGCCCAATTCTTCAACTGATATTAGTCACTACTCTGGTTGATTAACATCAAAAACAGCGGGCTGTAATGGCATACTTTTTCACCCGCAAATCTTTTTTAAAGCCCATGATGTTTAGGTAATCGTTCTCTAATTTTTCACTCAAATAATAAACTACGATAAATGTCTGTCAACCAGCCCAGGAAGTGTCTTATCATAGGTTCAGGCCCTGCCGGGTACACTGCGGCCATCTATGCTGCAAGAGCCAACATGAGCCCCATTCTATTCACTGGCCCCGAACCGGGTGGCCAACTCACCACCACCACCGAAGTTGAAAATTATCCAGGATACCCCAATGGCATCGGAGGCCCCGAGATGATGGAAGAGTTCCGGCAACAGGCCGAACGCTTTGGCACAGAAGTCCGCTATGAATTAATATCGAAAGTGGACTTCAAGACCGGCAAAGACTACCACACTGTTTGGACCGAGGCTGGCGAAGAACTTCATGCTTTTACCATCATCGTCGCTACGGGCGCCACGGCAAAATACCTCGGCTTGCCTTCTGAAAAAAGGCTGCTCAACAATGGCGTGAGTGCCTGTGCGGTTTGCGATGGATTTTTCTATCGCGGCCAGGAAGTGGCCGTTGTTGGTGGCGGCGACACGGCGGCAGAAGAGGCTACATACCTCGCCAAACTGTGCTCAAAAGTGCACCTGCTCGTGCGCCGCGACGAACTAAGGGCTTCCCGAATCATGCAGGAACGAGTTAAAAACATGCCTAATCTGGAGGTGCATTGGAACACCGAAACTGATGAAATATTGGGTGGCGAAAAGGTGGAGGCTGTGCGTGTGGTTAATAATAAGACGGGTGAAAAAACAGAACTCCCGGTCAAGGGTTTTTTCGTGGCCATCGGTCACAAACCGAACACTGATATTTTCAAAGGTTTTCTTGAAATGGATAAAACGGGATACCTCACCGGCGTGCCCGGCACTTCCAAAACAAACATCGAGGGCGTATTTGTCAGTGGCGATGCGCAGGACAAGGTTTACCGCCAGGCCATTACCGCCGCTGGAACGGGCTGCATGGCAGCCCTCGACGCCGAAAGGTACCTCGTGGAGAAAGGACTCGTGTAGCGATTTTGGATATTAAGCAAGTTTAGGTTGCTCGTTCCTTCACCACTTTTACCGGCAACCTGCTGACCAATTGACACATAAATAACCCGAATCTATGAGCCGTCAATCCGATTCTTTCGAAATCGTTGATTTCAGGACAGAGCACAAACAGCGCTGGAAGGAAATCAACGAGGCGTGGGTGAAGGCAGATTTTGA
>SCUG01000710.1 GCA_004297645.1 Saprospiraceae bacterium
ATCGAGCCTTACGCCGCTGCCAAAGAATACTACGATGAAACCACTTTCCGTAACATCGAACTGCTCCAAATCGCGGCGGGCTTCAACCGCTTGGCGGGCATTTTTGAAAACAACGGCGAAGCCGGGCTGACGAAAGCCAAAGAACAACTCAGCCGCAGGCTCGATGGTTTTTACAAAAACTACCGGCCCGAAATTGACCAGCAGGTGTTTGCCGCTTTGATGGAATTGATGGTGGAAAAGGTACCGCACAGTTTCCTCCCCGGCTCCTTAGTGAACAAGGTTTCAGAAAAAAGCAGTGCCGAAGCGTATGCAGCCCAATTATACGACAGCTCCTGGCTGACCGATCCGGCAAAAGCGAAGGCCATCCTGGGAATGGCTACCGGCGACGTGATGAAAGCCATCCAAAACGACAACTTCTGCCAATTGGCCAAAGCCCTCGCCGACACTTACAACGAGAAGGTTTCCAGCAAATACAACGAACTGAACGAACGCATCGAATCCCTGCAACAGACCTACATGAAGGCATTGATGGAGGTTTTCCCCAAACGCCGCTTTTACCCCGACGCCAACGGCACCATGCGGGTCAGCTATGGAAGGGTGCAGTCGTACCGGCCCCGGGATGCGGTGAGCTATTTCTCCAGGACTTACCTGGAGGGCGTCATGGAGAAATACGTCCCCGGCGACTACGAGTTCGACGTGCCGGAGAAGTTGCGCCAGCTTTATGCCGCAAAAGACTACGGCCCTTATGCCGAAAACGGCAAAATGCCCGTTTGCTTCCTCGGCTCCAACCACACCACCGGCGGCAACTCCGGCAGCCCCGCCATTGACGCCTACGGCAACCTCGTCGGCCTCAACTTCGACCGGGTTTGGGAAGGCACCATGAGCGATTACAACTTTGATGAAACCATCTGCCGCAACATCATGGTGGACATCCGCTACGTGCTGTTTATTGTGGACAAACTCGGAGGGGCCGGCCACTTGGTCAAGGAAATGACTCTGGTTCACCCGAAGGATATGAAAAGCAATGTGCAAAAGAAATTTTCCACCAAACCAAAGGTCAAAGAAGCACAATCCGTAGAGGAGAACAAGCAATGAGTTGGCATGATTGCCTGGGGCACTTCAAGTGCCCAGGCAATTTGTCGTCATTCGGTCTGCAAATCAAATTCACCATGCAAATTCATAAAAACCAATTCGGAAAACTGAGGAACTTGGTTTTCATCAGCTTATTTTCGCTGGCTGGCTGCCAATCAAAAAAAGAAGCGGCCCCTGCCCCCGGCGGCCAGGGTGGCGCTATGCGGGGTGGCCCGATCCAAGTCGAGGCTTTTATTGTGAGAACCAAAAACCTCGTTGAGAACCTCGAAGTGCCCGGCACCCTCCAAGCCTTTGAAGAAACGGAAATCCGCCCCGAAATCTCCGGCAGGCTTGTAAGGCTGAACATCACAGAAGGCGGCGTAGTATCAAAAGGCGACCTGCTCGCCAAGCTCTTCGACGAAGACTTGCAAGCCCAACTGAAGAAGCTGCAAGTGCAGCTCGAAATTGCCAAAAAAACCCTCGAACGCCAGCGGGAATTATTGAAAATCCAGGGCATCAGCCAGCAGGAAGTGGACCTGAGCGAACTCCAGGCCAACAACATCAAAGCCGACATGGAACTGGTGCGGGTGAGCATTTCAAAAACTGAAATCCGGGCGCCCTACGCCGGGCGGCTCGGCTTGCGCAACGTCAGCCTCGGCGCTTACCTCACCCCCACAACCCTGCTCACCACCCTGCGGCAGGTGAACCAACTCAAACTCGACTTCACCGTGCCGGAAAAATACGGCGAGGTCTTCCGCCGGGGCAAAGCGGTGAGCTTCACCGTTGCGGGTTCCAAACGCACGTTTACCGCCGCCGTGCTCGCCACCGAAGCGGCCATCGAAGCGGCCACCCGCACGCTGAAAGTGCGGGCTTCCGTCGCTGGCAACGACCCGGCGCTGCTGCCCGGCGCTTTCGCCAAAGTGCTACTGAAACTGGGCGGCGGCGGCGGCTCGCTCATCGTGCCTACCCGCGCCGCCAACGAGGTCAATCCATACGAATGGCTGAAAACAACGCTGGAGAAAAACCTTCAACTAAATTACCGGAACTGCATTCGCCAGTGCCGGGGTATCGGCCAGAGGCGTAGCTCCCCGTAAAGGTAAAGGGCGGCTGGTGGTGGGGAATATGGGGTTGGCCGGAGGCTTACCTTGATTCTTGGAATCCTGTGCATTTTACGGTTGTCTCAGAAGTGTAGCGCAGCGTCTTTTACCTGTTTGGGACTTTTACGCCTGCCATAAAAAATCAAACCTGTTTCCCTAACAATTTCAACACCTCTTTCACCTCTTCCGGTGTGTTGACATTGCGCAGTGCATCGGGATTGGGAGCTTCCAGCAAACGCGCGGGCGAGTTAATCAGCACCTTGCGCGGGCAGGAATAACCCTGCGCCAAAAACTGAAACAACACCGGGTAGCTCTTCGGCTCCCAAATGGCCACCAATGGTTCCGGGAATTCATCCTTTGGGCTGCGAAATGCCGTGGCAATGGCCGAAGGGTCTCTGTTTTCCACCAAAAAACGCAGAGTGGATTCGTCGAGCATTGGCAGGTCGCAGGCCACCGCCAGCCAGGCCGTGTCCGGCTCCTTCTGAAAAGCAGAGAGCAGCGCCCCCATCGGCCCGAGGTGCAGAAACGAATCCACCAACAGCGGGTAATCCAGCAACAACGTCGCCGTCTGGTCGGGGCGGCAAGAGAGGAACACCTCTGTGCAAACCCCCGTGAGCTGCCGTAACATATAATCGCGCTGCGGCACTCCGTGGTATTCGAGCTGACTCTTATCCTGCCGCATGCGACGGCTTTTTCCTCCGGCGAGCACTATGCCCTTCAGGGAGGGCACGGCGGCTTCCATTTTTTCCCTGAAAAAGGCTTCTATTTTTTTGAAATCATTGAATTGGAAGGTGGAAATTGATGACCAGTGACAGGTTTTGGCGAGGTGTTCCTTTAAAAATGGGGGAATTTCTGTCACCCCTTCCGTCAGCAAAATCAACACGACATTAGTCAAGCGGTCTAGTTTTCGTTTCAGCGAATCTTCTTTCATCGAGTCAATAACCACCACCTGGCTTTTGGCGGAAAAATGGTTGCCGTTTACCAGCACGAGGTCTGTGTTGTTGAATAAAGTGCGGTATTGAAAGGTACCCAATTTTTCGCTCCGGTCGAAGCGGTGAAAGCCTATCTTATCGGTGTACGTCAGATGGGCACCGGCGGCTAAGGCGGGTACGGCATCGCTGCCATCGCTGCTCGTGTGGTCAGCATCTACGTATGCCACGTTCCAGATGGGCGACAGGGCTTTGGTGAGATTGAATGCCAGCTCTTTGATGTTGCCGCAGGGCGTGCCGAGAATGGCCCACTCGTGCCGCCCGAAATCGCCAAAATCGGGGCGGTTGAGGGCAGCGTGTTTTTTATGTTTTTCCGCATCCATATTTTGCGATTATTAAAAACTGCCGTTTTCTGCAAAGGTGTTTGAAGTGGGGCTTGTCAATTTTTTATAAATTTTGAAGCCCCGGCCGCACCATTCTGAAAAACTACATTTACGCAATATATGCCAGCCCCTAACTCGCTAACATCTATTGAACGAATATCGGATTCATTTATCAGGATGCAGGTTCTGCCACTTAGGTCTGTCAATTCAGCATTTATAACCTTCCAGCCACCGTCAGGATTGATTTTTAGTTCATCCCGGCCCGGGTTAGGGTGTATGGAAAACCCTTCATCTGTGGCGTACCATTGCGTTGTATTGGTCAATTGGCAATTGCCTGTTTCATACTCGACGGAGCCATCTTTATGGTAACAATTTAAGTTGTTCCAACAGTCAAGAGAAAACATGTACCGGGTATTCATGGCTGACAATTCACTGCCTATGCCTTCCGTCCAATATGTTCTGACATCTAAATTAGAAGCATCGCCTAATTCTATTCTCTTTCTCTTTTCGCCGGAATATAATGTGACAGAGTCAATTGAAATAACTTCCAAAAGTAGGGGTGAAGAAGGCTCTCCGACTTCAAATTGCTCGCCTGCCCCGGCATTGAAATCATAAATCAAGAACTCCGCTTCATTCAGATTGGGTTTCAGAAACACCTTCCCATTCATTTCCCGGTAATACTCCCCCAAAGGAAAGATTGGACTGGAGTTGTTGGTAATTAGTTGGCGATAACCCAAGCCGC
Organism: Saprospiraceae bacterium; assembly: GCA_004297645.1. Classification (GTDB taxonomy): domain Bacteria; phylum Bacteroidota; class Bacteroidia; order Chitinophagales; family Saprospiraceae; genus UBA6168. The sequence goes on from SCUG01000710.1 coordinate 4,223, forward strand.
CTATTTCTACAATTTTCCCAAAGTAATAATCGTAGGTGGCACAATCTATTTCTCCTTGAGAAAAAGAATAGCAACAATCGTCAATATACCATTCGTTCGAAGTGGTTACGAATGATTGACATTTAGCGGTGCCATAAGTTAGCAATACAATTGTCAGTAATAATAATTTTGCTTTCATGACCTTGTATTTAATGGTTAGCGTGGCAGGTTATTTTAAGTCTGGCTTTCTTTTAAAATCGCTCTTGCCTCCCGTTTTTTCCATGAGCATGGTCTCCCGGATGACGATGTCGTGGGAGAAGGCCTTGCACATGTCGTAGATGGTCAGGGCTGCCACCGAGGCGCCGGTGAGCGCTTCCATTTCCACGCCGGTTTTAGCGGTGAGGCTGGCAGTGCAATCTATCACCACCTGCTTTTTTTCGTTCAGTGAAATATGAACCTGGCAGTTTTCCAAGCCGAGCGGGTGGCAGAGGGGGATGAGTTCGCCAGTGCGTTTGGCGGCCATTACCCCGGCGATGATGGCCGTCTGAAACACAGGGCCTTTTTTCGAACGAATGTCGCCGCCCTCGAAATGGCGGAGTATTGCGTCGTCTAATTCGACGACGCTGCGGGCCGTCGCCGTGCGGCGAGTCACTGCTTTGGCACTTACGTCCACCATGGAAGGGTTTCCAGCGGAATCTATGTGTGTGAATTTTTTTGACATTTTTTGGCGTGTTGGCGCATTGGTCAGTTGCGCAAGTTAGGAATTTTGGGGGAAAGGCAATAGGAGAAATTTGAATCCCCAACATGCCGGCACGCTAAAGCGTCCACAAGTGATTAGAGTCTCTGCACCAAATTGGGATTACTACCTGCATATTTTGGCTAACTTTGCGGCCCTTAAGATTATAATTCAAACAGGCCTCCGGGCCGCTCAACATTTTCACCATGAAATTTGGCGTCGTTATTTTCCCGGGTTCCAATTGCGACCACGACATGCTCCACGTTTTGGGCAACGTCATGCAGCAGGAAGTCATCGAACTCTGGCACAAGGATACGTCTTTATCCGGCTTCGACACCAGCGATTGTGTGGTGCTGCCCGGCGGGTTTTCGTTTGGCGATTACCTCCGGGCGGGAGCCATTGCCCGATTCTCCCCACTGATGAACGCCGTCATCGAATTTGCCAATGGCGGCGGACAGGTGCTCGGAATCTGCAACGGGTTTCAGGTGCTTTGCGAGGCTGGCTTGTTGCCGGGCGTGTTGCTTCGCAATGAGGGGCAGAAGTTTATCTGCAAAAATGTTTGGCTCAAAACCATGACCCAAAATTCGGCACTCACCACTCGCACCCGGCCCAATGTGCCCCTGAAAATCCCCATCGCCCACGCCGAAGGCCGCTATTACACTGACCAGGCTACGCTGCAAGAACTCGAAGCCAACGACCAGATTCTTTTTAAATATTGTGATGAACAAGGCAACGTGACCCCCGAAGCCAATCCCAACGGCAGTTTGCACAACATCGCCGGCATCTGCAACAAAGGCCGCAATGTGTTCGGCATGATGCCCCACCCAGAACGGGCCTCCGAACTCATGCTCGGCAATGACGACGGGAAAATACTCTTCGAGTCGCTTGTGGAAACGGCCCGGATAGAAGCCCTGGCCTGAGCAGCTGTTTTAATACAGCCGCTGAGACCCCGCTCTTTTTGTAACTTTGCCGGGGTTGGCCACGTAACAAAAAACGGCTGTGGCGAATAGTTGCGCCATTCCTTTTTACCTTTGAAAATTATTTTTTGTACCCTTCAGGCTTTGGCCTGAACCTTGAATGACTGAGCGGACTGACATAGGAACGGTTAAAAAATAG
>SCUG01000711.1 GCA_004297645.1 Saprospiraceae bacterium
CCCCCGAACCGTTGTAACAGTCTTACCGCCATTCCGAGGCGTCACCTTATCAATGACGAAAAACTGTGTGGCGAGGCCACCGGGCCATCTACCATAAAGAGCACACCCATTACGTTCTTCGGCTTGCCGAAAGGCGAGTATGTTCGGCTTAGCCACGCCCGGGAGGGTTTATACTTTGGAGCACCAGGTTTTGTCCATTTGCTATTAGCTGATAGCCATTGGCTGCTGGCCGGGCCAAAAGCTTACAAACCACCTCAACCTGCTAAACTCAAGACAAGACGCTTCCTGTTTTTACAAACAAAACCTCGCCATCATGGCTTGCCTGGTTTTGTCTCATATCCGAACACCTCATCGAGCGACAGCTCTGTTACCTTGCCGATGGTTTTCAGGTAATCCATGTTCACGCTCTCTTTGCTGCCCAAAACGAGGAAGGTGTAGTTCCGGCCTTTAACGAATTTCTGGTGGAAATTTGTGAGGTCTTCGGGCGTTGCTATTTTCATTTTTTCATAAACATCCCGCCGCAGGTCGTGGTCAACGCCCTGGTCTTTGGCTGCGCGGTAAGACCAGTAAATGCCGTCTTTGGTGATGCGCCCCGTCTCGATTTTTTTCTGGATGGATTGGATGGCCTGCTCGATTTGGGCCTCCGACAGAGGCATATTTTCGATGATTTCCTGCATGGCGCGAATGGCATCCGGCATCTTGTCGGCTTGTGTGCCCACATAGGCCCGCAGGTAGTGCGCTTCGTCTTCTTTGGAAGGCGAGGTGTAAAAGGCGTTCGCCGAATAGGCCAGTGCCCGTGACTCGCGGATTTCCTGAAACACGATGGAGGAAAGGCCACCGCCGAAATAGGTGTTGTACAACTCCGACATCACGTATTCTTCGAGGTTGAAATGGTCTGTGCCTTTGGAGACGAGCATGATTTCGGCCTGCACCATTGGGAAGTCCACGAAGATAACCTCGTTTGCGTTGGTGTTTTGCTCCGCAAACTCTTTGGCCGGGATGACGGGCGCCAATTTTTCTGGCAGCCGGTGGTATTGATTGAGCAGTGCGGCGACCTGAGCCTGCTCCTGGGAGCCGTAATAAAACACCCGGTGCTCATAATTGGAGAGGCTCTTTATTTTGCTCACGAGCAGTTCCGGTGTCAGTGCCCGCAATTCTGATGGCGTCAGGTTGTTGGTGTAAGGCGACTCTTTGCCATACCGGGCGTAGTTGTACATGGCCCCCCGCAGGATAGCGCTCTTATTTTTTTTGACGTTTTCGCGCTCAAGCAGCACATCGTCCACTAAGTTGGCAAGGGCCGCCTCGTTCCCCACAACGTTGGACAGGATGTGCTCGAACAGCACGATGCCCTCTTCTAATGATTCGTCCAAGCCGCCCAGGGTGATGTATGCGCGCTCGTCGCTGACGTTCACGTTGAAGTTCAGGCCGAGCTTAAAAAACTGTTGTTTGAGCTGTTCCGGGGAGTACTTCGTGGTGCCGAGATAGGGAAGGTAGGAGATGGCGAGGGCCAGTTCTTTGTCGCTGTTTTTCCCCATTTCCACGATGTAATTGAGTGAAAAGGTGGGGTTGTTTTTATTCTTGATGTAGTCCATCCCGACCCCGCTTTCGAGCTTCATGGTTTTTATTTCTTTTTCAAAATCCACGAAAACAGGTGCCAGCCTCGGCGACTCTTCCGCCAGGAAATTTGCCGAGTACGCAGAAGTTTCTGCACGGTTGACGGACACGGGAGTGATGGAGGGCTTTTGCACTTTAAAGACATCGGGGTCGTCGCCGGTGCGCTTGTAAACCACGACGTAGTTGTCTTTGAAATGCTCGTTTGCGAAGCGCACGATGTCTGCCTTGGTGATGGCCTCCATCCGCTTGAAGCGGTCCACATAATCGGCCCAATGTGTGCCGAGAATGAAGGCATCGGTCATCTGGCTGGCACGGGCGGTATTGGCTTCGGCGGCTTTTATCTCGTTGAGTTTAAAATCTTTGATGATGGCCGCGGGTAACCAGTCTTCAAAATCTCCTTTTTTAATTTTTTCAAGTTCGGCCAGCAGCAGCGCCTCCACTTCTTCTAAGGTTTGGTCCTCGCGGGGCTTGCCATACATCGAGAAAATGGAAAAGTCCTCCATTGCCGAGGAGCGGGCATTGCTCTCCAACACTAATTGTTTTTGTACCAAATCGAGGTCTATCAGCCCGGCGCGGCGATTGTAAAGGAGGCGGGAAATCAGGGTAATGTAGTCGGCGTCTTTGGAATTGGCGCCATCGAAACGCCAGGCGAGGTTCACATTGGCAGCCTCCTGGCCGAACACTTCTTTCTTCACCACTTTGGTCAATTCTGGTTGTTGCTCGTACTTAAACGGCGGGATGGGTTTGGGCTGATAGCTGCCGAAGTATTTTTCGGCCATAGCCACTGCTTCGTCGGGGTTGAAGTCGCCCGCCAGCACGATGGCCATGTTGTTGGGGTTGTAATACTTGTCGAAATACTCTTTGATTTTTACATGGGAGGGGTTTTTTAAATGCTCGCCCAAGCCGATGGTGGTTTGTGTGCCGTAGGGGTGGGTGGGGAACAAGGTCTCGTTGACGGCCTGGCTGACCTTGCGGTAATCGCGGTCCTGGTTGATGTTGAACTCTTCATAAACGGCCTCCAGTTCGGTGTGGAAAAGGCGGAGCACGACCATTTTGAAGCGCTCGCTTTCAAGTTGCATCCAGCGCTCAAGCTCGTTGGAGGGGATGTCGTTGACGTACACCGTTTGCTCTACCCAGGTATAGGCGTTGGTGCCTTTGGCACCCATGGAGCTGACGAGCTTGTCGTACTCGTTGGCAGCTACCAATTTTGCAGCTTCACCGGAAGTTTCATCTATCTGACGGTAAATAGCTTTCCGTTTTTCAGGGTCAGTTTCGAAGCGGTGCTGCTCATACAGGTCAGAGATTTTTTGCAAAAGCACCTGCTCTTTTTCCCAGTCGAGAGCACCGATTTTATTGGTGCCTTTGAACATCATGTGTTCGAGGTAATGCGCCAGGCCGGTGGTTTCGGCGGGGTCGTATTTGGAGCCTGCCCTGACGGGGACGTTGGTGTAAATGCGAGGCTCGGCATCGTTGATGCTCATGTAGAGCTTCATGCCGTTTTGCAGGGTGTAAATTTTCACGCCGAGCGGGTCGCCGGGCACGGTTTCGTAGTTGTAGCCCAGCGGCTTAATGGGTTGATGTCCGGCAATTTTCTCATTATTCCTCGCAAGGGGGCCGTCCTTAATTTGCACGGCTTCTTTTTTGGCAATCATAGGTTTAGTTTTTTGCGCCTGCCCGGCGATTGGCAGCAAAAGTAAGAGAATGATGAGGAGTGGGGAGAAGTTCAGATTTTTCATAAAAAGGAAATTGAAGGTGAAACGGTTAGGCGGAAACATTTGACCGCAAATTTTTTGATGAGCGAAGTTAAGGATTCCCCCCTGGTTTCGCAGCCGGGGCAGGCGTGGATTTTGGCATATTTGCCGACGAATGTCCGGGTGCTGCCGGGTCTGGTATCCGTCAAAAACCCAACTATCGGGCGGGTAGTTTTCGTCCTTCTTTTTGGTTTTCGTATTTTTCGGGAAAATACTCACGCAAAATCCACCACAACATGAAAAACGTTTGTTTCCTGCTTTTTGGCCTTTTGATATTAGCTCCGGGGTGCAAAGAAGAAAAGTTGCCGGAGCCTGCACTGCCTGTTGTGTGGGACAACCCCATCGTCTTTTGCGGCCTGGAGGTGGGCCAAAAGAGCCGCTACCTTTTCCTTACAGGCGAAAATTACTGGGACCCCAGCGACGCCAATATCGAGTACCACGCCGACACGCTCGTGGCAGAAATCGTCGCCGAAGATTCCGCTGGTTTTTTAGTCAAAGAATACATCACGCCTGGTTCTGCCTTCCACCCCGATATTCTATTCCCTGATTCTGTCTTTCACTACTATCTCAACGTGGAGGACACTTTGCTCCATGTGCTTCCGGCTTCCGGTGGAAATTGGTATTTAAGCCGCCTCTTTTTCAACCAGGAGGTGGCACTGGACCTTTTGAACAATGGCAGCGAACAAACGGAACTCACCGGCTGGAAGACTACCCTGCCTTATTGCGAATGTTACCGGGAAGCCTGGTGCGAAGACTGTGAAGTGCTTGGCACCACCTACGACCGCCTCAATATCGTCATTGAAAACACCGGGATGCAGGTGGATGGGCCGGGATTTACCCTGGCCTATGCCGCGGCATACGGCCTCGCCCGCTCTACTATTGTGAGCTGGTGGACGCAGTCGGGGAGTGGCTGGGATTTGCTGTTGGAGTGAAAGGTTTTGAAAGACATCCTTATTTTTGCCCAAAACCTCCTCATGCCCGAAATCTCCCCTGGCCGCCATCTGAAAGAAGAAAAAGCCAACGTCTTCACTCATGCTCCCGGCATTTTGTTGGCATTAGGCGGCACGCCCATTTTGATGAAATCAGCGGCCGCCAGCGGCGCCTCTGGCGCCCAAATTTTCGGGGTGGCACTTTTCGGGTTTTCCATGCTCGTGCTCTACCTCGCCTCCATCATTTACCACAGCGTACACGACCCTGTCCGGAAACACACGGCCCGGAAGTTCGACCACATCGCCATTTACTTCCTCATCGCCGGAACGCATACCCCTTTTATTCTAAAATATTTGGACAACCCGAAAGGCTGGGTCTATCTCGCCATCTTGTGGGGGCTTGGTCTTGTGGGTACCACCGGCAAGTTGCTGGCCATTGGCAAATGGGACCGCCTTTCGCTGGTACTTTACTTGTTCATGGGGTGGATGGTGGTTTTCGTGCTGCCGGATATTTGGCCGTTGATAAGCAGGGAAGTGCTGACCTGGATAGGCATCGGGGGATTTTTTTACACAGCAGGCGTCATCTTTTACATCCGCAAAGAAATGCGGTACACCCATGCGATTTGGCACCTCTTCGTGTTGGCCGGTACGGTGGGTCATTACGTGGCGCTGTGTATAGCGTTTGGTTAGAGCTTGTTGGGGATTTGGGTTTTTCACACAGCGTTATTCAACCCTTGAGGCTTGCAGTTGTACTGCATCACTCCAGCACTCCGCTTCTTTTCTTTTTGGCGTAATGCACGCCAGCACCATAGACCCAACCGGTTTGGCCCTTCATGGATTTCACTTTCACCCAGGGTTCGTCGGCTATTTCATAGCCGAGGTTGACTTGTGTGGTGGAGTCGGTCATTTCATCGAGGAAATAAACTTGGTCGAACAACTTCAATTCGGCGATGACAGCACCATTTAGTTTTGGCTCTTTACGAAGCTTCAGCTTGTCTATGGTGACGTACAAGCGGGTGTGAAGCTGGTCGGTGGACGTGGCGGTGGGAGCAGTAGTGGTGGCAGTTTTGCCTGCATCGGAGGGGGAAGCAGCTTTCGTTGAAGGGGCTACCGAGGGAGGCGCTTGGGTGG
>SCUG01000712.1 GCA_004297645.1 Saprospiraceae bacterium
TCCGGGGTGCTTTGCCAAAATGGGAATGAGGACATGATTTTTAAATAATCACCGAATGTAAGCAAAGGATAAGTTTTGGCAGTATGATTTTTTTCAACACCCCACCATGACCCAAATCACTTCCGATTTCCGAGGATAATAATCATCTTGCCCATTCAACCATTTTCAACCAGCTATGCCCAAATCTTTCATCCCCATCGCATTTCCACAGCAAACGCCGCCCCCGGAAGGCGCCGTCATCCTCGCTGCCGACATCGGCGGCACGAAGGCTGACCTGGCTTTTTTTGAAATAAAAAACAGCGAGCCAGTGCTCGTCAAAGAGCAGCGTTACCCGTCGAAGGAGTGGAATTCCTTCGTGGAAATGGCGCAGGATTTCAATAAAAACACGACCCGCCCGCAGCGGATATGTGTTTCTTTCGCCGGGCCAGTCCGCGACGGCAAAGCGCATGGCACCAACCTCCATTGGGAAATTGACAGCCGCGAAATCAGCGAAAAACTGAACATCCGGCCCGTGTTTTTAATCAATGACCTGGAGGCCAATTGTTATGGGCTGGCAGCATTGAAAACGGATGATTTGCTGATGATTTGCCCCGGCAAAAACCACGAAGCTGGCAACGCCGCCGTCATCTCCCCCGGCACCGGACTGGGCGAGGGCGGCCTCTTTTGGGACGGACAGGCGTACCGCCCCTTCGCCACCGAAGGCGGACATTCGCACTTCGCTGCCCGCAATGAATTAGACTGGGAATTGTTCCTTTTTTTGGAAAAAAAATACGGCCACGTGAGTTGGGAGCGGGTGGTATCCGGCCCGGGCATCTGCATGATTTTTAGCTTTTTCCGGGATGTGAAAGGCTGGGAGGCGCCCGGTATTTTGAAAACGGAAATGAAGGCGCACGACCCCGCCGCCGCCATCGCCATTGCTGCCACGGAAGGTTGCCCGGTTTGCCAGGAGACGCTCCGGCTTTTCATGAAATACTTAGCGGAAGAAGCCGCCAACCTCGCCCTGAAACTGAAAGCGACAGGTGGCATTTACCTCGGCGGCGGCATCCTTCCCAAGATTTGGAACGAAACCCACCAAGCCATTTTCAATGAATATTTCTTTGCGGTGGGGCGTCTTGACCCGCTCGTGGAAGCGGCGCCGGTGTATTTGATTTTGAACCAGAAAACGGCGCTGTGGGGGGCAGGGTATTATGGGGCGTTCGGGGGTGTTTAAAATTAAAGTGTTTTCTGTAAGTTTAGCCCTGCAAACCAAAAACAAAATGAGAAAACTCCGCACCCGCCAACACGTCATCGAAGACCTCAGCTATAATTTTGTAGAGAAGCAGGTGTTGCTGGCTTTTTGCACCTTCGAGCGCTATACCATGCGCCAGTACAGCTACGATGGGCACGTTTTTACATTTGATGAAAAGGGGCAGACGGAGGGAGGATTCTTCTTCGTACAGGTGAAAGCCACTGACCACCTGACATTTTCAAAGAAAAATCAGGGGTATGAACTGGCACTTGAAAAGAGGGATTTAGAATTATGGTTGGGTGAAAAACAGCCTGTTCTCATTGTTTTGTACGACGCCCCAAATGACAAAGGGTACTATATCGGCTTGGAAGAATATTTCAGGGAGAACAGGATTTTATTGCGGGATGCG
>SCUG01000713.1 GCA_004297645.1 Saprospiraceae bacterium
GATTTCCCGACGTTGGGTTGGCCAACGATGGAAAATTTCGGCAAATCCGATACGATATTTTCTTCCTGTGCCAAATGCTCGGTCACCGCGTCCAGAAGTTCGCCGGTGCCGCTTCCCGTGAGGGATGAAATGAAGAATATCTCCTCAAACCCTAAGCTGTAAAACTCATTGGCCTCAATATATCGCTCCTGATTGTCCACCTTATTGACAATCAAAATGGAGGGTTTGTCTGAGCGGCGGAGCATGCGCGCCACGTCCTCGTCGAGGTCGGTCAGGCCAGTGGTTACATCCACGATGAAGACGATCACGGTGGCCTCAGCCATTGCGATATTCACCTGTGAGCGGATGGCCGATTCGAAGATGTCATCGGAAGCGCTCACAAATCCACCGGTATCAATTACCGTGAAAGATTTACCATTCCACTCGCAGGTGCCGTATTGCCGGTCCCGCGTCACCCCGCTGGTGTCGTCCACAATGGCAACGCGGCCACCGATGAGCCGGTTGAAGAAAGTGGACTTGCCGACGTTGGGTCTGCCAACAATTGCTACAATATTTCCCATAAAATTTCAAGTCAATGTTCTTGATGAAAAAAGAAATCTACTCATACCCGAACCGCTTCAATTGCAGCTCGTCGTCGCGCCAGTTTTCCCTGACTTTGACGTGAAGTTCGAGAAAAACTTTCTTTTCCAGCCAGGCCTCAAGGCTCTTGCGGGCGCTGGTGCCCATGCGTTTGATAGCGCTTCCCTGCCTTCCGAGGAGGATGATTTTTTGCGACTGACGGGCCACATAAATCTGCGCTTGAATGCGCACGAGGGGCTTACCTTCCTTGGTTTTAGTTTCTACAAATGCCTCGATGGCAACCTCCACAGAATAGGGTATCTCCTGTTGGTATAGTTCCAATATTTTTTCCCGGATAATTTCAGCAACAAAGAACCGCTCCGGCCGGTCGGTCAATTGGTCTTTTGGATAATAAGCAGGCCCTTCGGGCAGGTATTTTCTCAAGGTCTGCATCAGCTCTTCTGTATTCCTTTTCTTCAGTGCCGATGCCGGGATGCACTCATCGAAAGGCACGCGCTCACTCCACCATTTCAAAAGCTCTAAGATGCGCTCAGGTGTGGCTAAGTCCGTTTTGTTGAGGACTAAAAACCGGGGCATGGAAAGTTTTTTTAGCTGCGCAATGACGGGGTCATTTTCATCGTACTGCTCTTCCACACCGGTCACGAAAAGCAGAATATCAGCATCCTCGAAGGCAGAATTTACAAAGCGGTTCATCGCCTCCTGCATTTTGTACGCAGGCGATTCGATGATGCCTGGCGTATCGGAAAAGACCATCTGGAAATCTTCCCCGCTCAAAATGCCGGTGATGCGATGCCTGGTGGTTTGCGGCTTCGCCGTAATAATAGACATGCGCTCCCCCACCAAGGCGTTCATCAGGGTGCTTTTCCCGACATTCGGCCGGCCGATGATGTTGACGAATCCGGATTTATGCTGTTCCATTAGCCAGACTTTTTCCGAGGCTATTGAGGATAGCTGCTTTTTTCTTCTTCATCGCCACTCTCACAGGCTCAAGTACTACCACCGAAAGCGGCGGAAGATTTATTTCAATGGAATAGGCTCGTCCATGGCTCTCCATCTTTTTGCCCCGTATGTTGCCTTTGTTGGCAGCTTCATGGCCACCGTACTTTTTGGCATCGCTGTTCAGGCGTTCAAGCCATTGCCCTGCAAAGGGCACCCCAAACCTGTACTTTTCCCGCAATACCGGCGTGAAATTACAGGCCACCAATACGACATCTTTCTCCTTCTTACCTTTTCTGATGTAAGTAATTACGCTGTTCTGCCAGTCGGCATGGTCTATCCATTCGAACCCTTCCGGCTCAAATTGCCTCTCAAAAAGTGCCGTGGAATGTGTGTAAAAATCGTTCAAATCTTTAATCCAGGCTTGCACCCCCTTGTGGTAATCGTATTGGCTGAGCCACCATTCGAGTCCCCGTTCGATGCTCCACTCGCTCGTTTGTCCAAATTCTCCCCCCATGAACAGCAATTTAGTGCCGGGGTGGGTCCACATATAGCCGAACAGCAGGCGCAGGCCGGCAAAACGATTGTGCTCGTCACCCGGCATACGGTCTATGAGAGGGCCTTTACCGTGCACTACCTCGTCGTGAGAAAGCGGCAGCATAAACCGCTCGGAAAAGGCATAGACTAAGCTGAAAGTCAGCTCATGGTGGTGGTTTTTCCGGAACAAGGGGTCCAGCATCATGTACTTCAAAATATCGTGCATCCACCCCATCATCCACTTTTGGTCAAAACCGAGCCCCCCTTCCTTCACAGGTTTTGACACACCTGGCCATGCCGTACTTTCTTCGGCGATGGTGAGAGCGTCGGGGTGGTCTTTGTGAACCATCTCATTGAATTCTTTCAAAAAAATGACGGCTTCCAGGTTTTCTCTACCCCCGAACTGATTGGGCAGCCATTGGCCCTCTTCCCGAGAATAGTCGAGATAAAGCATGGACGCTACGGCATCTACCCGAAGCCCGTCGGCGTGATATTCATCGAGCCAAAACAGGGCATTTGAAATCAAAAAACTGCGCACTTCCCAGCGCCCGTGGTTAAATACAGCGCTTTTCCAATCGGGGTGAAATCCTTTCCTCGGGTCGGCATGGTCGTAGAGGTGCGTGCCGTCGAAGTCGGCCAATCCATGTGCATCATACGGGAAATGTGAGGGTACCCAATCGAGGATGACCCCTATGTCAGCAGCGTGAAAGGCGTCTATAAGAAACTTGAAATCTTCGGGCAAACCAAAGCGGCTGGTCGGAGCGAAATAACCGGTAATCTGATACCCCCACGAAGGGAAATAGGGGTGCTCCATTACTGGCATTAGTTCTACATGAGTGAACCCCATCTCTTTGACGTAGGCGACAAGTTCGTCAGCCAGCTCGCGATAACTCAACGATTGTGAACCTCCCGGCTTTTTCATCCACGACCCGAGATGGACTTCGTACACGGAATAAGGCTTAGGCTTTCCAACCAATTTATTTCGTTGGCTCAGCCATGCTCCATCATTCCAATCATGTACGGCTTCCCAAACGATGGACGCTGTGTTGGGTGGTATCTCCCAAAACCGGGCGAACGGGTCGCCCTTTTCCAGCCGCCGTCCATCCCGTGCCAGAATGTTGTATTTATATAAGGTGCCTTTCCCCACGCCGGGAATAAATCCCTCCCAGATGCCCGTGTCATCAGACCGCAAAAACAATGGGTGGGATTTTTCACTCCAGAAATTGAAGTTGCCGGTCACCGCAACTTCCTGTGCATTTGGTGCCCACACCGCGAAGAAGGTACCCCACTGGCCGTCTTTTTCCATGAGGTGGCTCCCCAATTTTTTATACAACCTGTAATGTTGGCCGGAACGAATCAGGCTTACATCGAACTCCGTTAACAAACTGTGTGGGAAAACCGTGGCCATGCAAGGGTTATTGTTTGATTATTTGCGCATAAATCAGGAAGTTGCGCAAAGGTAGATAAAAGAAAGAACTGCATACCCAGGGGAATAAAACTCCCGCTCGAAACATGAAATTATTTTACTGTGCCGAGATAATTTACCTCAAAGTTTTGAATTAAAGCTTAGGGAAATATATTTGCCCCACGCGACGAAAACGAGGTAATGCCTAACGAGTAGGATTCTTACTCAGCCAATATACTTAATACAAAATTTTCAGAAAAAATCAGGGTCTTTTCTTGATTAAAAGATTTCGTTTTATAAATTTGCTTCTAATTATACCCAATAAACGAGTAATTTGCTTACTCAAAAGCCGCATGCTTGAGACGCTAATCTCCTCCAAAACACGCATCAAATTGTTGTTGAAATTTTTCCTCAACAGCAACACCACTGCCTACCTGCGAAACCTGGAGAGCGAGTTTGGAGAATCGTCAAATGCCATTCGGATTGAACTCAACCGCCTCGAAGAAGCTGGCATGCTCTCCTCTTTTTCCGACGGAAATAAGAAGATGTTCCGCGCAAATACCCTGCACCCTCTTTTTAAGGAAGTTCACAATATCTTGCTCAAAACCCTGGGCCTTGACCAGGTCATCGAAACAGTCATTGAACAGCTTGGCCACGTAGAAAAGGTCTATCTCGTCGGTGAATTTGCCCGTGGCCTCGACAGCCCCATCATCGACCTGCTTTTTTTGGGCGACCCCGACAAGAACTTCTTACTCAAACTATCGGGAAAAGCAGAAATATTGATAAAGCGCAAGATACGGTACCTCATTTACCAAAAAGAAGAATTCGAGCGGCTCCACGAAGGAGGATTTCATAATGAAGCCCTGCTCCTCTGGTCGCACGACGAGTTATGAAATACGACGTCACTATTATAGGGGCAGGGATAGTCGGTCTGGCAACGGCCTACCGGTTGCTCCAAAAACGCCCCGGCCTGAACGTGGCCATTCTTGAAAAGGAGAATGCCATCGCCGCCCACCAAACCGGGCACAACAGCGGCGTGATGCACTCCGGCATTTATTACAAACCCGGAAGCCTGAAGGCACTCAATTGCCTACAAGGCTACCGCGAGATGCTGGAATTCTGCCAAAAGTACGATGTGCCGCACGAAGTGTGCGGAAAAGTAATAGTCGCCACGAGTAAGGAAGAATTGCCTCTGCTCGACAGCATTTTCGAAAGAGGCCGGGCCAACGGCTTGAAAGGTCTTAGTAAGCTGGAACCAGAAGCACTTCGGGAAATCGAACCCCATACAGCCGGCATAGCAGCCGTGTGGGTTCCGCAAGCGGGCATTGTAAATTACAGCCGCGTGGCGGCTGAATATGCCCGGCAGTTGAAAGTGATGGGCGCTGTATTGTTCACCGGCGAAAAAGTCCGGCAAATAACCACTTGTGCTGATAAAAGCGTCAGCATTGAAACTGAAAACAACGAATACACGACCATCCTGGCCGTCAACTGCGCCGGTCTCTATGCCGACAAGGTGGCTGAAATAGCCGGGCAAAAACTGAACGTGCAGGTCATTCCATTTCGGGGCGAATACTATGTGTTGAGACCTGAAAAGGAATATTTGGTGAACAACCTGATTTATCCCGTGCCCAATCCGGCCTTTCCGTTTCTCGGTGTGCATTTCACACGCATGATTGAAGGGGGTATCGAGGCCGGGCCAAATGCGGTGCTGGCTTTTAGAAGAGAAGGTTACAGCCGGTGGGATTTTCATTTGGGCGAATTTGCCGAAATCCTCGCGTTTCGGGGATTTCAGAAATTGGCCGCCAAATACTGGCAAATTGAAATTGGTGAATTGCACCGCTCTTTTTCAAAAAAAGCCTTTGTGAGCGCCCTCCGGCATTTGGTGCCGGACACCGGCATGGACGATTTGACGAGAGGGGGTGCCGGAGTAAGGGCCATGGCTGTCGGCTGCGACGGTAACATTGTAGATGACTATTTGATTATCGAGGGGAAAAATATGGTGCACGTTATCAACGCTCCCTCCCCCGCAGCCACATCGTCCCTTGCCATAGGGGACACGGTAGCAGAAACCGTTTTAAAGAAATTACCTTAAAGAAACCTCGAACGATGTACAAGGAACTGGCTCATAAAAAGAAGAAAATCGCCGTAATTGGCTTAGGCTACGTCGGTCTGCCCCTTGC
>SCUG01000714.1 GCA_004297645.1 Saprospiraceae bacterium
GGCTCGCTAAAGTTTTATGGGAGATAAATGCGCTTGGTGCGTGGGGCAAACTGGAGCGAGAACCTTCCGTTTAAATTCAGCCAAGGTGCAAATAAATGGAATTTTCTTAACGTGGCCTTGCGATTGGCGGGCCGTTTTACATAAAAACAAAAAAAGGCTCGCCGTACTGGTTTTGTGCGTCCCCTTTTATTGGGGAATTGTCATTTCAAATAGTTGGTCTTAATTTCTTCAAATGATGGTAACTTCTTGAAGTGCCATTTCTGGACGATTTTCCCATCTTTCCAAAGTACTACGCCAGGGTTCGAACGCTGAATGGTCTTGAGCAATAAATCATCAGCCACATAAAACGGATAATCGCTTTGGGTGGCATGCCTGAAATCGTCAACGGCAGCGGGGTCTTCGGGGTTGGTGACGGCGAAGACCTTAAAACCTGCCTGTTGGGCGGCATCCATAACAGGGTTGATAATCCTGGAGAATAGGTTTTGGTATTGTTCATCGAAGGTGTACACCTCCATTGCTAAGTTGTGCGGCTGAATGGACTCCACTTTTTTCACCAATGCCATAGAGTCGCTCCCTTCCAACATTACCGTGTCTACAGCAAATATGGTGTCGTTCACCACCGCAGAGCGGGTCGTTTTGTCTTCCAGTTTTTTCAACTTATAAGCAGTGACCATGAAAGAATAACCTTCGTAGTTCAGAATTTCTTCGGTCATATTATTTCCCTCGTTGTCACTGATGTCGAAGTCGCTGATTTTGGTAGGCTCGCTTTCCGGTTCCGTTTTTATTTGCTCGAATGCCCACTCTTCTTTCGGGTAGTTCTTGAACTCTTTTATGTACTGTTCGTAGGGTATGGTAACCACCTGCCCGGTAGCCTTGTTGGTCATGCGGTAGTGGGTGATTTTTACATTAGATGCCACCTCCTCTTCATGAGCTTTTGCTGCCCTGATGTCGGTGCCTGTCTTGAATGGACGAAAATCTACGATAGGCTCATTCCAGGAGTAGTTTCTCACACAAAAAACAAGGAATAACAGTGCAATAGCCCACACGAGGATGGTGCGTACCCGCCGTGAAAAGAGCTGGTGCATGTCTTTGTGTTTGAACACAAAAAACAGGGAAGGTATCAGCAGAAAAACATCTTTCATAAATGAAACCTTGGGTTTAAGCTTCAGGAAGTCCCCGAAGCACCCGCAGTCGGTTACTTTCATGTTGGTTTCCACATACGGGCCCCATTTGCCAAATTCGAAGAAATTGACGCCATCTGGCACATAGCCCGTCAGGTAGGTGAAACCGGTAAGTATGGTGAAAAATACCACCAGCAGCAGGAACAACCACGCCGTGAGTTTGGCCCGGGAGCCGAGCAGAAGCATGACTCCGAGTACAATTTCAAACACAATCATGGCCACAGAAATAGCCAGTGAATGTTCTGACATCCACGGGAATATAGGGGCGAGGAACTTAAAGGCCGTTTCCTTGAATGTGAAATTGAATTCTGAAAAATATTGCTCCATTTTGAATGCGGTGCCGAGGGGGTCAATGGCTTTCACATAGCCAGAAAAGATAAAGAGGGAACCGCAAAAATTTTGCAGGAAGGTCATCAGCCAGCTTTTGTGGCTTTTGAATACCACACCCACCAAAACAGTGAGGATGAGAGCAGCGATGGCAACATAAAGGACTAATGTAAAAATGGTCATTGCGATAATTGTTTTTTCTCTGCCTGCTCCGATAAAAGGATGAGGGCAAATATGGCGTAGTTAACGATGTCAAGGTAATTGGCTTCCCGGCCTTCGGAGATGAGCGTTTTGCCGTCGTTGTCTTCTATTTGCCGTAGGCGCAGGATTTTCATCAAAATCAAATCGGTCATGGAACTGGTGCGCATGTCCCTCCAGGCCTCGCCGTAGTCGTGGTTTTTGGCAGCCATCAGTTTGCGGGCAAGCTGCACCTGTCTGTCATACAACGGCACTATGTCTTTCGGGGTTACATTTGGAGTTTGGGTAGTTGGCTTTTCGAGTTGGATGAGTGCCATGATGCCGTAATTAACGACACCCATGTAATCGCTCTCTACAGAATCTTCGACTTTTTGGAGCTTGTTTTCTTCGATGCTGCGAATGCGTTTGGCTTTGATAAAAAGCTGGTCGGTCACCGACGAAGGCCTGAGAATGCGCCAGGAAGCGCCATAATCGTGGGCCTTTTTCAGAAACACTTCTTTACACCTTGCAGTAATTTCGTCGTATTGCTTGAGGGTCTTTTCCACACACTCTTTAATTTTGGGCAAAAATATAGGGAATAAGGCAAATCAGAGGTGCGAAATAAAATTTAGATTCAAGTGCTGGC
>SCUG01000715.1 GCA_004297645.1 Saprospiraceae bacterium
TCACTAATAGGCTCAAGGCCGGTTTCACCAGGTCGAGCTTGTTTGGGTCAGACATAGAGCCGGATACATCGAGCAGGAAAACCAGGTTGCTGGGCGGAGCGCCTTTCATGTCGAGTTTTTTACCCTGCAAGCCGATGCGCAGCAGCAGGTTGCCCTCCTGCCAGGGGCAAGGGGCCAGCTCGGTGTTGACGGAAAATGGGAGTTCGTCTTTCGGCTCCTCATACTCGTAATCAAAATAATTGACCATCTCTTCGATGCGCACGGCATCGGACGGTGGCAACTGGTTTTGGTTCAAAAAACGGCGGATGTTGCCATAGCTGGCTTTGTCCACGTCGATGGAAAAGGTGGAAAGCGGGTCATTTTTCACCGATTTGAATTCATTTTCCACGATGGCGGCATAGTCCTCGGTGTTGAAGCCGGAATCTGCCTGGCCCGGCTCGTGCGGGGGCCGGGCGTTTTGCTTTTGGTATTTCCTGGCCTCCCTGCCACTTACCCGCACTCCGTCTATGTAATAGTCAGAAGATGTGGAACGGCTCCCCCGTGCGCTCACTCCCGCTGCCATCGAAGCCAGGCCACGCCTGTTCCGTGTGGGGAGGTTGCGGATTTGGGAGGAGGAGATGGTGGTGACCTGCGTGGTATAATCCTGCTCCACCAATGGTTTTGAAAAACAGACCATGACTGCTTCCAAAGTCTCGCCGGTGACAAGCTTTGCATCCAGCTTATTTGCTTTGCTGGCGAGAACCTCCACATCCGGCACTTTCAGCGATTGATACCCTGTGTAAGAGAACTCGACTTCGTATGTGCCGGAGTCTATTTCCGTGATAGAATAAAACCCGTCGAAGTCCGTCTCCGCCCCGGTGATGAGCACGCTGTTTTTATACAAAGCCACTGTTCCGAAAAGGATGGGTTGGCCGCTTTCAGCGTCGGTAACTATGCCCTGAAGGCTGGTTTGGGAGAAAAGGCCGGTGCAGAGGACCAGCCATACAAGTAGTAACGTCAAGGTTTTCATTGTCTGAAATATTAGTAGTGAAATAATTCAGGCAAGGTACCGAACCAAACAGCAGCATGCATGAGCATTGCCGGCAATAATCAGGTTTTAAAATGGGAAGCTAAACGCTGTAAATGTTGAAATTGCCCACGTGGCAATGCAGCAATATGCCGCTTTCCAATTGCCAGGCCTTGAATTTGGCCATGTTTCCGGCAATGACGTGCATGGCCCCTACGGCGGGGTAGTCTTTTTTCGTGATAAATTATGCAGTAAATTCGGTACCCACAAGGTCGGGCGGACAGACCATGGCCTCCAGTCGCGGCTTCCCGGTGCTTGGGTAAAAACAAACTGTATTCCCTCGAAAAGGGTTGGCGTTTTCGAACGGCAGGGTTTTGAACCCTGCGTTGGTAGTGGGTCAAAGCTGTTGGTAGTGACGGGTGAATTTGAGGCACCCGGTCACTTGGCAATGCAGGGTTCAAAACCCTGCCGCTCGAAGAGCTACCATGGAATTTTGAACGGAGACTTATTTTGGGCTTTTCATCCTGTATTTAAAAACTTCCGCCCTGCCGCCTCTG
>SCUG01000716.1 GCA_004297645.1 Saprospiraceae bacterium
GCGCCGCCTCCGGCGGTGCCGGGGGGAGGGGATATTGGGGGCTTCGCCCCCAAACCCCTAAGCCAGCGAAGCCAGCGCCAAATACCCGGAATGGACAAAACCTAACGCTCGACAGTATAGTAACGGTTAAAAAATAGGTTCCCGATTTCTGCCAGCCGAAGGTTGGCAGAAATCGGGAACGTCTCTCTTTTTTGGTCGTTACTTAGGCATGACCTCACTTCATCCAATTGCGGCGGGCGGGAGGTTTGATAAGTTTGTTGACGAATAGCACCCAACCAAGAATTTCCTGCACATTTTCGGAAATTGTAATCACGGATTTTTTCATCAAAAAATCCAGAAAGTGCTTGGCCTCGCCAGTGTCATATTGCATTGAGTATTCGAGGTAAAACGAAAGGTCTTCGTGGGGCATGCAATGGCAAAACACAAATTTTTCCTTCCACAGGTCGTAAAAAACTATGAACCTCGGCCGGGGAAACAGATGGCAGTAACAGTTTAAAAATAGCGGGGATTCGAGAAAGCGCTGGCTGTCGAACCCGAAAATATTGGCCTCGTACGCTGGGTAATACAGCATCTGAAATTGCATCCCATTCTCCGAAAGCAACTTTCCGAGTTCCATCAGCTTGCCAGTCAGCAGGGTCACCGGAATATTCTTATCGGAGAACGTATCGTAAGCCAACCACTTGCCCTGCTTTAGGTCATAAAACTGCACTTCCCGGGGTTTCCCAACCCGCAACTTATAGTCGAACCGGGGAAACCCCGGCACCACATAACCCGGATAATAGAACTGGAACCCCTGCTCGATTCCGAATTTCACTTCTCTGAGCATGGTGTAAAATCCGAGGCTGTAAGCGCTGTAATCAGGGTGATACACGCCGTTTATGCTGGCGATGCTGTCTTTCCCCAAATCGAAAAAACTGAAGGCGATGAGGCGGTCACCATCATAAACTGCCACCTCCTGGGTATCAAAAATATTGGAGTCGGTATTGTCGAGGAGGCTGTGCCGCAGCGTGGCAGAGAGATTGCCTTTGAAGGCATTTCTATAAACCTGAAACAGTGCTTCTTTCTTCGTATCCAGCACCCCTGGCCGCACCACCACTTTGAACTGGTTTTCCACCTTCCGGCAAATGCGGCGCATGGTCTTGCGAAACTTGTACCCTTTCAGGGGCAACCGTGTCCAGATGGGTGAATAGAGGCTGTCTTCAAAAAACAGGAAATGGCAGGTAAAAATGGTTTGCCCCATGCGGTACCACCCCCTTTCAAGGTACACATCGAGTTCTTCGCCACTCAGCGATGTTGGGAAATGTTTCTCAGTAAACATTTTGCAGGTTGCAGGAGAGCACAGCGCTCTGTACTTTTGCCATAGGGAGTTGCATGGTGCCAAAGGTAGTGCGCCAATCTTCTTTCAAGAAAATCTACAAGATGAAAATATCAAAATTCGCCACCGTTTTTTCCACACTACTTCTTTCCGTGGCTGCTTTCAGCCAAAATGAGAGCCTGCCACGGCAGTATCCGGCCACCGAAACATTGGCTATCAAAAGAGGCGTGATTGACAATTTCAGGTACCAGCTATTCCGCTTCACCACAGCCCTCGAAGACAAAGACCAGGAAAGTGTGGACGTGCTGAAATCCGTCCTGATGGAGGCCATTCAGGCCGAAATCGGTTTGTCCCCAATAGCAGCAACTTCGGATTCCTCCGGCAGCCCTGTACAAAAGCGAATCGAGGCCCAAAAGAAATTGCAAAAAGCGCTGACGGCCGCCCGGTTTTCCGTCGCCCCCGGGGCTTTTGAACAATCCATGAAAGACAAAGCACTGTTCGATGATTTTGTAAAAAACATGGAGCAGGAGTACCGTGCCCTCGAACAGCAATTATCCGGTCAATAATTTCCGCTAAGTAACCGCCATCGCCCCTATTCCAATGGCATCCAAAACCCGCTATCAGGAAACATTAGACTATCTCTATTCCCGGTTGCCGATGTACCACCGCATCGGCCCGGCCGCCTTTAAGAAAGACCTGACTAACACGCTGAAACTCTGCGAACACCTTGGTCATCCGGAGCAACAGTTCCGTTCGGTGCACATCGCCGGCACCAACGGAAAAGGCTCAGCCGCCCACATGCTCTCGGCCATCTTCACGGCCTGTGGCTATCGCACGGGGCTTTACACTTCGCCACATTACAAGGATTTCCGGGAACGGGTAAAAATCAACGGGCAGTTCATCCCAAAAACTGAAGTCGTGCGATTTGTGGAGGAAAACCGGGCGGCCTTCGACGACATACAACCCTCCTATTTCGAATGGACGGTGGCGTTGGCCTTCGACTATTTTGCCCGGCAAAAAGTGGACATCGCCATCATCGAAACCGGGCTGGGCGGCAGGCTCGACTCCAC
>SCUG01000717.1 GCA_004297645.1 Saprospiraceae bacterium
CTGAGCAGCAGTTTTCCCAAATCCCGAAGATTTCGGAAAACTTCACCTCTGACCGTCGCTTTTTACCACTTGGACACCAGCACCCTGAAAGCATTTTCGCATGAAACTTTGGAGAAAATTTTGGAAGAATACTGATAAAGAACTGTCAGTTAATTATTCCCCGGCACCCATCAGCCAGTTACTTGCCAGGCTGCTGCGCCTGTACCTCATACCCCTCACCTTAGTCCTCATACCTCATAGCTTTTCCAGCGCCTGCATTCCGTATGACTTTGGTTTCCGGGGATACACTTTCGTCAACATGAACATTCTGAAAGAAGGAGACCGCACGACGTTGGCTCCTCTGTTCATGCGCTTCGACAAGATGTACCACGATTTTTTTGAGGCCGTGGGGCAGGTCAATCAAAACGAAAACCTGGCGGAATGGTCGGAGCGATTTTGCGGGTTTGTGAAAGAGGAAGACCTCGCCTACCTTATTTATAAAGCCCCCATCGAAGACCTGGACCTGCTGCGCACTGCGGCGCAGAGCAAGTCGCTGCCGGTGCCGTCCCGCATGCAGGACAACGACTTCGCCCAATACCTGTGGCGGAACAAATGCCTCGAAACGATTGACTACCTCATTTTTGCCAAAAGCTGCGAGCCGCACGTGGTGACTCATGACAGTTGGCAGTCTTTGCCGAAAGATGTGGCGGCCATGCAGCGGCTCATTGCCGAAGGCAGGAAAAAATTCAAACGCACCCGGTCGCACTACATGCGCCTGCGCTATGCCTACCAAATCATCCGGCTGGCGCACTATGCGGGGCAGTACGAGCAGACGCTGAAATTGTATGATGAGCTGATGCCGCAGGTTGACAAACAGCACTCCCGGTGGGCAGAGAGCATCATCCCGTGGTGGATTTTGGGGCATAAAGCGGGGGCTTTGCGCAAACTGGGCCACCACGTGGAAGCCTCGTATGATTACGCCCTGATTTTCAAAAACTGCACGGGCCGGAGGGCCTCGGCATACCAGAGTTTTTTGATAAAAACCGATGCGGAATGGGCAGACTGCCTGCGCCTCTGCCAGTCAGATGCCGAGCGGGCTACGCTGTACGTCATCCGGGCAGCGGACGAGAACAGCAAAGCCGTGGATGACATGCGGGAAATTTACCGCATCGACCCCACCAACGAGAACTTGGAAGTGCTGCTGGTGCAGGAGGTGCGCAAGATGGAGCGCAACCTGCTGGGGCTGAATTTCAACGACAATAAGGCGCACAACAAGCGCTACCTCCACCTGCCGCAGCCCGGCGTGGGCGAGTACATCATCGAGCTGCAAAAATTCGTGCGGCAGTGCCGCAATGAGGGCGTGGTGGCAAGGCCGCAATTGTGGCATATTGCCGAAGGCTACTTAGAATTTCTGGCGGGCGATAATTACGCTGCCGGAAAAACACTACACGAGGCCGGTGCGGAAGTGAAAGACGATTTGCTCAAAGAGCAACTTGCTATTTTCGGGTTGGTGCTGAAAGTGGCCGAATTGAGCAAACCCGATGCAGCCACCGAAGAATTTGTCGCAGACATCATCAAGAAAAACAAGCTGTACAAGGAATACGGCAGCTTCCCCGATTACCTTAAGGATAGAATGGCGGCGCTGTATAAAGAAAACCAACAGGAGGGGATGGCCTTCCTCTGCCAACACCCGCTGAGCGAACTGCGTCTTAACCCCCAAATCATTTTATTGGACGACATTCTGGCAATGGCACTTAAAGAAGACAAGACGGCATTCGAGCGCTTGATAACCCAAAAAACTACGGCCAACGACATCCTCGACATGAAGGCCACCCTGCTGATGAGTCAAGGGCAATTGGAGGCTGCTTTAGAAACCTTCCGCAGCATACCCGCTGCGAACTGGGACGACTACGGGCAGTTCGACCCTTTCCGGGAAACCTTCCGCGACTGCATCAGATGCTACCAACGGCCCGACACTTCGGTCATCACCGCCATGAACAAGGGCGAGCTGTTGCAGGAACTTTTGGACCTGGAGTACAAAGCCAAAAGCGGCATGGAAGGCGCCGCCCGCCACTATTACAAGCTGGGGCTGGCGTTTTACAACATGAGCTATTTCGGCTACGAGTGGCGGGCTATGGATTACTTTCGCAGCGGCAGCACCTGGGCCTATCTGAATAAGGGGAAGGAAGGCGTTTACTACCACTTCCCCTATGCGGAGGGCAACCGCGAAAATACCAACCTTTCGACGGCACTCTACAATTTTGAAAAGGCCCGGCTCTTGGCCCCGTCCGGCTCGGAGCTGGCAGCCAAAGCAACGTTTCATGCAGCCCGCTGCGAGCAAAAAATGTACTTCGTGAGCGACAAATACAAACTGGCACCTTGCTGCAACCACATCCCCCGCCTGCCGGAGACCTACCTCACCAATTTCAGCCGCCTGAAACAGCAATACTCCGGCACGGAATTTTACCGCCAAATCATCGGGGAGTGCAAGTATTTCGGAGTGTATGCGAGGCGGTGAACGCTACTTTACATATCCTCTTGATAGCGGGCGCCCCATCGGGGTCGCGCAACTTTTGTTCAATTTTTCGGTTGAGCTAATAACCCCGAAAGTAAATTGAGCAAATTCGCTTTCATGAATAGACTTCAACACGAGACTTCTCCCTACCTCCTTCAGCATGCCCACAATCCCGTGGATTGGTACGCCTGGAAACCCGAAGCTTTCGAAAAGGCCCGGAAAGAAGACAAGCCCATTCTCGTCAGCATCGGCTACTCCACCTGCCACTGGTGCCACGTGATGGAACGGGAGAGTTTCGAAGATAAAGAAGTGGCGGAGTTTATGAACGACAACTTCGTGTGCATAAAAGTGGACCGCGAAGAGCGGCCCGACGTGGACCAGGTTTACATGGAGGCCTGCCAGGTGTTCACAGGTGGCGGCGGCTGGCCGCTCAACTGCTTTCTCACGCCGGAACGGAAGCCGTTTTATGCAGGCACCTATTTCCCACCAATGCCGGCCTACAACCGGCCCTCCTGGCTGCAAGTGCTGATGAATATTAGCCACTCTTTTCAAAACAAACGGCATGTAGTGGTGGAGCAGGCCCGCCGGCTCATGGAAATCATCGAAAATTCGGGAGACCATTTCACCGGCAACCGGCTCACGGTGGTGAGCGATGAAAGCCCGTTCACCGGTGTCTTGTTGCAAAAAATCGAAGCCAATTTGTTGCAACAGGCCGACCGGGTGAACGGCGGCTTTGGCACAGCGCCAAAGTTTCCCGGCACCATGTCGCTGCACTACCTGCTCAACTACCATTATTATTATGGTGAAAAAGAGGCATTGCGCCACGTCATTCTTTCGCTGAACAAAATGGCGATGGGTGGTATTTACGATCACATCGGCGGCGGCTTTGCCCGCTATGCCACTGATGCCCGGTGGTTGGTTCCACATTTTGAAAAAATGCTGTACGACAATGCACTGCTCGTGAGCCTGCTTGCTGAGACATACAAGGTGACAAAAAGTGAGTTGTACAAAGAAACAATTGAACAGACGCTGGAATGGGTGGGCCGCGAAATGACGGGCGCGGATGGTAGCTTTTATTCTGCCCAAGACGCCGACTCAGAGGGCATGGAGGGCAAGTATTATGTTTGGGACAAAACGGAAATCGAACAGATTTTGGGGAATGATGCACCCCTTTTCTGCGAGTTTTACGATGTGCCGGATAGTGGAAACCGGGAGTGTAAAAACATCCTCTGGCGAAAATGGACCTTTGAGGAATTTGCCCAAAGCAGAGGGATGAAAGCTGAGGCCTTCAAACGCAAATTGGCAGTAGCCCGCCAAAAACTCTTCGACGTTCGGCGCTGCCGGATACACCCCGCCCTCGACGATAAGATTCTACTGGATTGGAATGCCCTTATCTGCTCGGCCTATGCAAAGGCGTACGCGTCGCTGGGCCTTGAGGCGTACAGGGCGGCGGCGGTGAAAAACCTTCATTTTCTTTTCGAAAAAATGGTGCAGCCGGATGGCCTCACATTGTACCACACCTACAAAGATGGCAAGGCCCAATACGACGGTTTTCTCGACGATTACGCCTT
>SCUG01000718.1 GCA_004297645.1 Saprospiraceae bacterium
CCCAAATGCCAACGGCTACAACCAGGGCGTCAGCCTGCTCGGCGGGCCGGACAAGCTGAGCACGCGGGTTTGGTGGGATGTGAAGCAGCACGGCAAGGCATTTCTTCGGGGACTATGGCGTCACTTGACGCCGTAGTCCTTGAAAAGAAGCGATGGTAAAATTCAAACAATCAACGTATCTGTTCAAAAAAACGATGATAGAGTTTTGAGCGGCAGGTTTTTTTGAACGGATACTAAAATAAGAAGGGCCGGGCAGGAGCGGTGGCCCGAAAAAGTTCAGGTTGCCGGGTTGGCTTCGAGCCAGGCTTTGATGGTGGAGATGAAGAGTTTCATGTTGGCGAAAAGCACTTCGATGCCGGCAATGGCGGGGATTTGGTTGATTTCATAATCCGCATTGCTGCGGGATTCAAAGGCTTTTTTGACAAGTTGGCCAAAGTGGCTGGGGAAAATACCTGTGTGGACGAAGTTTTTGTTGAACCAGCCTATCATTTGTTGATGCTTGGAAGATTCAAAACCCTGCGACAAACCCAAGGCAAGCATGGCATAAAACATCCCGTAGTAAATCCGGTTGGCGGCAAGCCCCCAACAGGTTTTGTGCGATGCAGATTTCTACATCGAGAATGGTTTTTTCTGCCTGTTGAATCCGCAACGAGATGAGGGCTTGACGTGTTTCCAGGTTCATCATGCGTAAATTCCGTTTTGTAGTGCATCAGTGAATACAGGTTCATGTCCCCGGAGAGAATGATTCAATTCCTGTTCTGAAATTATTAGCGTTTGGGTAATAACCTCATAATCCAAATCAATATCGGCCATGATTTCCCAAACGGTATGCTCGAAACGCCAATCGTACTCCCCCCGGACGACCACCACGAAATCCCAGTCCGGCCAGCGGTGGGGCTTGCCCCAGGCGCGGGAGCCAAACAGGATGACGTCCTTGATTTTGTCGCCGAACCGCTCCGTCAGGCGCTGTTTGGCGGCCTGTAGGATTTTGTCACGTTTTTTCCAAAAAGCAGCATCATACCTGCCACAGCCAGCACTATGGCCACACAAAACACAACGAGGCCCAGGGTGTACATCCAAGGCACCACATAGCCCAGCGCAAACTGCATAGCCACGATGCCGAACAGGCTAAAAAAACGGCCGGAGAGGTACAGGTTGCGAATTGGAATGGAAATAGACCTGGTATCTTATTGGGCTAACCCTTGGAGAAGGTTCCCGGTAAGTGGTATAAATTGCGTATGCTAAGGAATGTGCGCAAAATAAGATGTGTGTTCTTTTGAGGCTGTATCATAAGTCGTCGCTAAAAAATTGTGACCAAATTCTTCAACACTGAGGCACAGAAACACAGAGTTGAGTTTGGTTCTCTGTGCCTCCGTGTCTCTGTGTTGAAATAAAAATTGTCAAGCTAATTCCAGCGATGACTTATGATACAGCCTCAAAAGAACATCTTATTGCGAACACGCTACTAAGGCTGTGGAAAAGCGGCGAAGGGCAACACCGGTACGGGTAAAATTCTTGTTTTCATAAAGCTGCATTTTAGGGTGAAAAAAGAAGTTTTGTTCGCCCGCAAAATGCAGCCATTCCCGGCAGAAAAGGTTGGATAAATCGTTCAAAATGATAGGGCAAATGTCGCGTTTTGCGTTTTTTTCTGGAACTTGAGGTTCTTGGGGCGACGCCTTGAGAAGCCTTTTCATCCTTTGAAAATGGTTGGTGAAAAAGGTTGTATTTTTGGCTTGTTTCGTTCAGCAAAACCCGGCAAAAAAATTTGATATGCAAACTGTTTCTCCATTTCCTGGCATTGGACCCTTACCTTGAAGGGCACCTTTGGCACGACGTTCATAACAGGCTCACGAGCGTTATCGCAGAATTACTTGCCCCAAAAATTGCCCCCAAGTATGTAGCGCGAGTGGAGCCATATACCGTAAAAGATACCTCGCCTGCCTCTGAAATCGGCATCACCTACCCTGACGTGGCGGTTTTGCGGCACGACCGGGTGGAAGAACCGGCGGCAGTCGCCGCTTATGGCAAAGCGACAGTGGCAACCGAACCGGATTTAATTATTCCCACCGAAATCACCGTTCGCATTCCCGTCGTCGAAATTCGGGACAGCGAAAAAAATCGCCTGGTGACTGCCATCGAAATTCTTTCCCCCGTCAACAAGCGCGAGCCTGGCTGGAGCATTTATCAAAAAAAGAGGCAAAAGCTCAACGCCATCGGCGTTCACCTTCTCGAAATTGACCTGCTCCGCCGGGGAAGGCGTGTCGTGCTGGACTATAACTTGCCCAAATCACACTACCTGTTCAGCCTTTGGCGGGCAGGCACTGACGAAAATGCCATCTGGACGAACTCCGTGCACCAGCCCCTGCCCATCCTCCCCGTCCCGCTCAAAAGCCCCGACCCCGATGTGCTGCTGCCGCTCAGGCAAGCCCTCGACATGATTTACCAGCGGGGACTGTACCAGCTTTCCATTGATTATGACAAAGAGCCAGCGCCGCCGGAATTTTCGGAAGAGGAGAAAAACTGGATGCGGCAATTGATGAAAACTTAGACTTGTTCCTGAGGCGGCACCTTGAAGTTAGCCTCGGCCCGCAGTTGTAGCTCATTGCCGGAGTGCTCCTGGCGCCATTCCAAATTCTTCCTGAAACATCCGCTCTCTTCCACGGCCGGGGGAGAAGCACGGAAAATGCAAAAACCCGGCATCCGCAATTCCCCGCCGCACCTGATTTCCTAATTTCGCCCTTCACCGCCAAACGCATGCAAAAACTCCCCCCCACATTTTACACCCGCACCGATGTCGTGCAAATCGCCAAAGACCTTTTGGGGAAATACCTCGTGACAAATTTCGAAGGGCAACTCACCTGCGGAAAAATCGTGGAGACGGAGGCCTACCGGGCACCGGACGACAAAGCCAGCCACGCCTGGAACAACCGCCGCACCCGGCGCACGGAGGTCATGTTTAGCGAGGGAGGCGTCGCTTATGTTTACCTTTGCTACGGCATCCACCATTTGTTCAATGTGGTGACGGGTGCGAAAGACACGGCCCACGCCGTGCTCATCCGGGCGGTGGAGCCGGCGGACAATGTAGAGCTGATGCTGCAACGACGAAATATGGTAAAGCCAGCGTGGCAATTAACGGCAGGTCCCGGCGCTCTTACCAAAGCCCTCGGCATTCGCACGGAGCATTCAGGCCTAAGCCTGACGGCGGTGGACAGCCCCATCTGGATGGAAGACAGGGGCGTGAAAATTCCCGGAGCGGAAATCCTCGCAGGGCCAAGAGTGGGGGTGGCTTATGCCGGAGAATGTGCGTATTGGGAGTGGCGTTTCCGGGTGAAAGATTCGCCGTGGACAAGCCGGCCGTTTTAAGCAAAATTTGTATCCGTTCAAAAAATAATGGTAGCGCTTCTCCAAAGGAGTCCTTCGAACGAGCGGCAGGGTTCAAAACCCTGCCGCTCGAAGAGACCGGGCATTTTTTGGAGAGCTACCATTGATTTATGAGTGGATACCAAAATTTGAAAATCAGAAACAAATAAATACGAATGCAGCACTCTTCAGGCGAGCCGCTCAGGCTCTTGATCATTGTGAACCGGTTGTTCGAGTGGTCACAAAATTTTATCACCAGGGAACTGACGGAGCTGGACAAACAAGGTGTCCAGATGTATGTTAGCGCCCGCAGAATTGTCAGCAGGGACGACCTTAGCCCGCGTGAAAAAAAGCTCCTTGACAAGTACATTCCTATCCCTGAAAATCCCTTCACTCCTTCAAACCTTGTTAAACATTTCAAGATTGCTTTGCAAAAACCCCGTGCCTACGGCAGGGCCTGGAAGGCATTGTTTATGATGAGGCACAACAGGGTCTCCAAATTTTTCAGGGGCCTTACTTGCCTTTTCCGGGCAGCCGCCATCGCCGGGGTTGTCGTTTCAAAAAGAATAAACCTGATTCATGCCCATTTTCTCACAGCCCCTGCCGAAACTGCGCTTTATCTCTCCGAACTTACAGGCATCCCATACGGTGGCACCGCGTATGCTATGGACATATACGTTGACAACAGTGGATTAAACAGGAAAATTGATAAAGCAGCTTACATCAACGCCAATACCGGAGCGAATGAACATTTTTTGAAGAATCTGGATATTTCTGACCCGGCAAAAATTTTCAAAATTCACTCTGGGATAGAGGTGCTTCCTGCACTTGATGTATTTGCGCCGCCCCATCCTTTCAGGTTTATTGCGGTTGGCAGGTTGGTACCCAAAAAAGGCTTTCGCTATCTGGTAGAAGCATGCAAATTGTTGAAACAGCAAGGCCTCCAATTCCATTGCGACATGATAGGTATAGGCCCACTGGCAGGTGAGCTTAAAGCACAAATTGAAGAACTTGAGCTTAGCAGTTTCATTTCACTCATTGGGTATGTCGCGCCCAACGGCATGGCCTCTTATTACAAAAGAAGTAACCTCCTTGTGGCTCCATGTATCATTGATGCTACCGGCGACCGGGACGGGCTGCCGAATGTTTTCTTAGAAGCCATGAATTTTGGCTTGCCGGTTATTGCAGGCAATGTGTCTGGCATAGCCGAAGGGGTGATCGCGGGGGAAAATGGGTGGCTCGTTCCTCCCTCCGATGTGGAAAAACTTGCCGCCGCCATGCACGAGGCGATTGCTCATCAGGATTTTCAAAAACTGAGAGAAGGTGCCCGGCGTATGATGCTGGAAAAATTTGACCTGCGGAAAAACATGCGGGATTTAAGGCGGGTTTTTGAAAAGCATTCAGCATAGTGCAAGCAGCCCGCTTCTATGGTCTCAACTTCACAGCCCGCAACATTCTCTCCCAATCTTCCTGGCCTATGACCTTAGTAAGGCGCGCGAGCAAAAGATAACCTGCGAGGTACAATACTACCGTTAATGCGAATTTCAATGAAACCGCCATATCCAATTGGTTTTTCAACAAAAAAAGAGGCAGGGCGGGCAAGGCCGCAACCGCCAGGGTTTTCAGATAATGCGCAATCGGGAATACCTCCCGGAAGGTAACTTTCAGCGCCTTTTGAATTTTGGAAAGGGAGTACCACCAGGTGAAGGTGTTGGCGATGACCGAGGCCAACGGAGGTCCCGCCACACCGAGCCATAACACGAACGGAATGCACAGCACACCGTTTATCACAAAAATATAAATGGCAGCGTAAGTGATGACCTTTGTGCTGCCTATCGCTTTTTGCATGCTGCTGTAAGAAGCCACTCGCTGGAGCAATATCAGCGAATATATGCGAAAAGGCAGGGCGGCGTTGATGTATTCTTTTGAAAATAGCATGACGATGAATTCATCTGCTGTGACTATGAATACCATAACGAGTGGTAATACAATAGCCGACACCTTGCGGATGCTGCTGAACCAAAGGCTTAGCAGCTTTTCCTTTTCCCCTTTCAGGTGGTAGTTCACCAATTGCGGCATCATGACGGAAGCAACGGAATAGGCGATGGTGGGGATGATGGGTATCTCCCAGGCGCCCACAGTATATTCCGCAAAAACCGTCACCGGCAAAAACCACTGCACGACGTATTTATCAATTTGCCGGTTGATGC
Source organism: Saprospiraceae bacterium (assembly GCA_004297645.1). Classification (GTDB taxonomy): domain Bacteria; phylum Bacteroidota; class Bacteroidia; order Chitinophagales; family Saprospiraceae; genus UBA6168. The sequence goes on from SCUG01000718.1 coordinate 5,571, forward strand.
TCCAGAATATCTGAGCGATGCTCAGCGGCACTGAATAGCTGAACAACTCGCGGATGATGCCTTTCGGCAGGGGCGCTGCCTTTTCACCTCTGAATTGGCGGAAGAAGATGGCGGCACTGAACAGCAGCCTCAAAAAACCATAAACCAACAGCCCGTATGCTATGACGGCAACTGGCTGATTAAACAGCACCGGCAGGGTTATCGCCAGAAACTGTGAAATGCCAACAATCACATTGAGCCAGGCGGCGCCTTTAGCTTTGTCCAATGCAATGAGAACGTTGGGCAGGGGGATGGTGGGCAGTTCGAAAACCAGTAGCAGCATGAACACCCATAAAAGCATTCTCGCCTCTTGGAAGCCTTCTTTCGATGCACTGAACCAGCCAATCAGAAACAAGACGGCTGTTCCTATCAGGGCGAAATACAACAACAGCTTCCCGATGAGCAGCGTGATGCTTTTGCGGCTTTCTTTTGGGAGTTTTTCAAAAAAATAGAAGACGCTGTCTGGCAACCCTAATTGCCCGAAAGTTTGGACGGTGGCATACACTAACAACAGGAAAGAAATCAGGCTGAAATCTTCTTTGGGAAGTGAGCGGGTCAGGATGATGGTGGCGAGCAATTGGGCGGTGAGAGTCACCGCCCGGCTAATGGTGACAATGCCTGCCTTCCTCGTCAAACTCATGCCCTTCTCAGGGGCATTGTCAGTAGGTGTATCCTTGTTGGAATTACTCACTTTCAAAATTTGTGCAAGTCAGGCTCTTAAGGTTTTGGCAAAAAATTGAAGAAGTATCTTCCGGTACAAATGACTGAGTTGATTTGAAGCCAAGGCCCTAAAATATTGGTTTTCAGGCAGGGAAAATTTGAACAAACACTGAGTCGTTGTATCGTCGGGAAATAAAAACCGGCCGCAAAAGTTGTCAATTTTAAAATAAAAACTGTTTTTACAGCCATGAAAAAACAACTCGCATTTTTAATCTGGATAATTCCAGCTCTTTGCCTCTGCCAGGATGAAGGCCTGCGCAATTACGACTACGTTTACCTCGGCAACATCAAATCCGTGAAATTTCACGTCGAGGGTTTGCTGCTGAGTATGCCCATTGTGAACCTGCATTCCAACACCGCCCTGGAATTGTCGTTCGACGACCTCAGCCCCGACTACCGGGAGTATGTTTACACCTTTGTCCATTGCGATGCCGGCTGGCAACCTTCCAACCTCGTGGAATCCGAATA
>SCUG01000719.1 GCA_004297645.1 Saprospiraceae bacterium
CTGAGGCGCAGCACCTCCCGAAACCGGTCGTTGTCGAACTTGACACTGCTGGCTTTTTCACAAATGGGGATGATGGCTTTGAACTGCCGCACCACGAGGTCAATCTCATCCTTCGTCACTTCGTGCAAGTGCCGGGGCGGGTGAATGCCGGCGATCGGGCAGTTGAAATGCCGGGCGTAAAAATGAAACCAATCCTCTACTTCCCGGCATTGGTTGGTGTTGTAAACGATGAGGTCGGGACGGGGCACACCCTCCAGTCCGTACTGCTTTTTGAGCGGTGTTTCTTTTGATAAAAAAGCGCCGATGTCGCTGGTGGTGTACGAGCAGACATGTCCCGAATAGCCTTGTTTGGTGGCGGCGGGGATGTAGTCCATGGCGGTGCGGGTGGCGCCGAGCAGCGCTCCGTGGTTTTCAGGAAAATAAACCTCGAAGCCGAACGCCCGCAGCAGTTCGGCTGGTCCGACGCTGGTACACCAGGCTACTTTTTTCCCTGCGAACCCCTGGAAGTAGTCCCGCATGACATCCTTGAGAAGCGCCGCTGATTTTATCTTTATCATAGTTGAAAGTTGGGATATTGGGAACTAACCATTGATGTTCGTGCTTTTTGTGACTGAAAAAATCAGCTATTCATTTGGTTCTGGCTTTGCCAGGTTAGCAAATTAAGGTAGTCAGCAGCTAAAGTGTTGTCAATTTCAAGCTCCCCCCCTGCCCCCCCCTCAGAGAGGGGGGGAGCCAAAGTCTGCTGACTTTATTAGCGAAAGCTATGAAGGTGCAAATTAGCAGACTTTAGCTCCCCCATTGCCCCCCCCCTCAGAGAGGGGGAGCCAAAGTCTGCTGACTTTATTAGCGAAAGCTATGAAGGTGCAAATTAGCAGACTTTAGCTTCCCCCCTCTCTGAGGGGGGGCAGGTGGGGAGCTTGAAATTGACACCACACCACCCTGTGGGATTCATTTGGTTCTGGTTTCGCAGCACAAGTGATTGGGTATTTTACCGTTGCTGTCCATTCTTCATTTTCAACTCAACTCTTTTCATCTAATCGAATCATGTACACCTCTTCGCCCACCGGGTGATCTGCGCCGTAGAGATTGTCGAGGTGGACTTTGTAGGTTTTCATGACGTTTTTGGGAGCCATTTTCATGGAGGGGGTGAGGGTGTTTTTTTCCACCGAAAGCTCGTCGTCAATGATGGCGGCAGCTTTTATTTTTGAGAATTTCTGGCCGATGCCGCAATTGGCGTCGTGGAGGCAGCCTTGCAGGCATTTCCCCAGTTCGTCTAAGTTGCGCGGGCAAAAACAGCCCTCCATGGGGGAGATGCTGTAGTCGGGGTTCGACAGTAGTTTTTTGTTGGGGAAAAGCAGGGCCACGGGGTACTGTTCGCCGGAGCCGCTCACCAAGGCAAAGGAGATGTAGTGGCATTTGTTCTGAATCAGCTTTTCCATGTCGGTGGGTATGACTTTCTCGCCGTTGGAGAGCTTGAAAATCCGGTCTTTGCGGGTGATGAGTTTCAGCCCCGTTGCGGTGATTTCACCGACGTCGCCGGTGCGGTACCAGCCGTCTGGGGTAAAAGCGCCGGCGTTGGCCTCGTCGTTGTTGTAATAGCTCACCATCACGTTGGGGCCATTCACCTGTATCTCGCTCTCCTCACCGATGCGGATGGAGACGCCGGGGATGGGCTTGCCCACGACGCCGGGCTGCCGTTTCACGGCGGGGTCGGTGAGGGTGCAGCACGGGGAGGTTTCGGTGAGGCCCCAGCCTTCGATAACCGGGATGCCCCGGCGCTCGAATTCGTCGGAGATTTTATCGGGCAATGGCGCCGCGGCTGTGAAGACGAACTTGAGGCCGGAGTTGAAAAAGAGGTCTTCGGCCTCTTTGCTTTCGCGGGTCAGTTCCACCAATGCCTCGTAAACTTTGGGCACGCTGAAAAACACGGTGGGTTTTACAAGCCGCCAGTTTTCAAGGATGCGTTCGGGTTGTTTGCCAAAGCTGCTTTCTAAGGAATAGGTGGCGCCATTGCTCAGCGCAGTGAATAGCTCGAATATGCCGCCGAAGCTGTGGTGCCACGGCAGGTAGCTCAGAAAGCGGTCGTTTTCGTCGAGGTTCCACAGGATGTGCAATGCCGCCTGTTGCGACAGGATGTTGCGGTGGGTGAGCTGTACGCATTTCGGTACGCCCATGGTGCCGGAGGTGTACATGTTCAGGCAGATGCCGCCGCCTTCGGCGTCGAAATGAAGCGGGGACTCGCCGCCACCTTCCGGCATTTTTTGCAAAAGCGATTCAAAGGGGACGAGGTTGCCGAAACGCTCGTCGAGGATGCTGTCGAAGATGATTATTTTTTTCAACGGCAGTCCGGGGTCTATTCTGTTGAGTTGCAAAAACCCCGACACAGCCAGAAATTGCGCATCGGAATGGCGGATGAGCAGCTCCGCCGTTTCAGGATAGAAGTTGTAAAAAATGGGTACGGCGATGCCGCCGGAAGCCATTACCGCCAGCTCTAATTCCAGCATCTCCAGCCTGTTTTCCGAAAACAGGACCATCTTGTTCCCTTTTTCAAAACCCAGCGCCTTGAGCTGCCGGGCAATGTTTTCGATATTTTCATAAAACTGGCCCCAGCTAATTCCCTCGTATTGCGCCGCCTTCCTCTGCTGGTAAACCGTTTTTGCCCCAAAGCGCCCGGCGTTGTGCCGGAGCATGGTAGCGATATTGGGTATTACCTGCCCGATTTCCTGTGATGGCTGAAGGATTTCCATAGTCAGAGATTTATTTGAGGCGGGTAACTGGATGGCTGCCAGCCACCCGGTTACTTGTCATCATTTTACACCAGCACCGCTTGTTCTTTGCTGAGCTTGACGTGCCGGAACCCGCCCCACAGGGCGGCGCCGATGGCTCCGGAGTATATGGCGTCGGGGTGCGTCACTATTTCGAATTCGTACTTGGTGTCTTTGAGCAATTCCCGAATGGCTTGCACCATGCCTTTGTTGATGGCAAGCCCGCCTGCAAGCATCACCGGCGATTCGGCTTTCAGCGCCGACATGAGCTTTATAATTCTGCCGCCGATGGACAGGTGGATGCCTTTGATGATGTTGGGTGTGGTGATGCCTCTGGACACCATGTTGATGACATCTGTTTCGGCCAGTACGGCACAAATGCCGGAAGGCACTTCGGGGTGGTCTGCTTCTAAGGAAACGCTGCCCACCTCCTCGATGGCCAGCCCTAAGTAGCGCGAAATGTTTTCGATAAACTGGCCGGAGCCGGAGGCGCATTGCCCCGTCATCTTGTAGTCCAGCACTCTGGCTCGTTCGCCGATTTTTATAGCCCGAACGTAGAGGGCGCCCATATCCACCACGGTTTTTACGCCCGGGCACAGGAACTCCCCGCCTTTGGAGTGGGTGGTCATGCTGTAAAAATGGCCCTTCTTGCGCCGTACTAATTCGCCTTCGCCGGTGGAGGCCAGATAGGCGATGTCTTCGTATTGCAGGCCGTTATTCTGAAGGATATAATTGACGAGTTCCCCGGCCACGTCTGCCGGGTTGCGCTTGCGGATTTTTTCGGCGTGCTTGTCAATGATTTTCGGGTTGTCTGAATAGTTGACGAGGACGGCTTTGACGTAACTGCCGCCGACGTCCACCCCCATGGTGTAAAATTGGCCGGTCATAATTTTGCTATTTTGCTTTGCGGAACCGGGAAGTGACCGGGTGACTCCAAAATCACCCGGTCACTAAAGAGCCCGGCTATCAGTCCGCTTCAGCGAGTTCTTGATTTTTCTTTTTACTTGGCAATGCCACTTCGATATTCCGGCGGGCGAACATGGCCCCGCCCAGCGCTCCCATGAAGATGGAATCGGTGTGGACGTTGATGGTCAAATCCTGCCCGTAGTTTTTGAGCACCAATTCAGAGACATATTTCAGCACGGCCTGATTCCGGGCGACGCCGCCAGTGAAGGTGAACTCGTTGCGCACGCCGCCCGACCTTGCCAGCAGCGACATGGCACGCATGACGATGGCGCGGTGCAAGCCGGCCAGGATGTCTTCCCGTTTTTCGCCCACGTTGAGCAGCTCCCGCAGCTCGGCCCCTGCAAATACGGTGCAGGTGGAGCAGATGGTAACTTCCTTTTGTGCGCTGACGGCGAGAGGGCCCAGCTCGTTCAGGGAGATGTTCAGCTCATCGGCGATGTAGCCCAGGTAGCGCCCGCAGCCGGCGGCACATCGGTCGTTCATGTGGAAACTGGTGACGAGGCCGTATTGGTCCACCTGAATGGCTTTGGTGTCTTGCCCGCCGATGTCGAGCACGGTGCGGGTGTTGGGGAAAATGGCGTGCGCCCCGAAAGCATGGCACAAAATCTCCGATTTTATGCAGCTTTCGGGAAAGGGTAGCAACGCCCTGCCATAGCCGGTGCCCACCATATTGGCGATGTGAAATTCTTCTTGCGAAACGTAGTTAATGTGTTCTTTAAGAGAGTCAGAGACCGTTTGGTAATTGCCTTTGAGCAGGTTTAGCTCGGCGTCGAAATGTATGCTATGGCCGGCGTTTTTCTGGTCGGCGAGGTGGGCGTATTTTTCGTTGAGCAGGTTCATGGATTCTTCCACGAGGTGTTTGAACTCGAAGCTAATCATCTCGTTTTCCACGGGGTTGATGCTTTTGTCAAAAAGCAGCATCATCGGTTCGAAATACGCTTTGGCCAACCGGCTCACTTTTTCGTTGTATTTCTCGCCTACGATGTCGCGAAAAAACTGGCTCTTCGAGCCGAGGTCTTTTTCCAAGTATTCTTCTTTGGTTTCTGCCTGAATTTCCCGGACGATGCGCTCTACTTCGGCGGTCATGGCATTTCGCAGGGTTTCGTCTTTGGCAGTCGTTTCTGCGGTGAGGAGGAACTGCTTGCGGAGCCGCTCCAGGCGGGTGCTGAATTGCAGGTACTCGAAGGCATCTTTCATTTCCTTGATGTACCTTTTGTACTCCGGGTGCTGTTCCAGGACGTCGTGCAATCTTTGTTGCAGCAAGTAAAACCGGGCGTTGTAAATCGCCGACTGCTTGGCTATCTCGGCAGCTACTTCGTAATTGGAGCGGGTGTTGGTGATGCCCCGCCCGATGATGTTGTCCTGCTCATCAATGATGACCGCCTTCGAGGTGGTGGAGCCTAAATCTATTCCGAGGTAATATTTTTTCATTACAATGTCAATTTAGCTGTTGGCAATTATGCGGTGGTTTCCTCCATCTGCCCTTTGATGATTTTCCGCTGGTCGAGCATTTGGAAAAAAGAATCCAGGCGGTTTTTGATGTTGGAATAAGAGAAGTACCGGGGGTCCACCAAATCGGACTCGATGAAACTGACGGGGATGCCCAGCCGCTCTTCCAACTGCCGCATCATCAGCAACTGGCCGGCGGAGAAGGAATTGCAGCTTTTAATGGAATTCACTAAGAAGCCGTCGGCGTGGTACTCGGTGATGTATTTCGCCAACAGGTCAATGCGCTGGGGCAGGTTCAGGTTGGTGTAACAATTCATGCAATACTTTCCGAGGCTGGCGAGCGGTTGTGCGGGGTCGTGCCGGAAGCCGAGGTCGTGCATGCCGCCCACTTTGGTGTAAGAGGAAGCGACCACCACGGCTCCCATGTCGTAAAACAGCTTCCAGAATTCGCGGAAGGAAGTCCAGTTGGGTGGGCCTTCCACTACTAAGCGGAAGCGTTCTTCTTCCATTTCGCCTTCCGGCGTGATGGGTCCTAAGCCTAAGCGTACGCGCTCCAGTATTTCTTCGTAAAGCGCCTCGTAGTAAGTCACTGCTTCGGGCGTTCCGCGGAACCCCGAATTGATGGGGCCAATGTAATAGACACCGGCGAAATAGGCATCTATGGGAGAGGGCCTGTTTTTGGTGGTGCTAAAAATCTTGACGATGAGGTCCTCTGCTTTGGCCGAATTTTCGAGGATGCCGGCCAGCTTGCTCTCGTCGTACTTATTGCCGGAAACCATTTCCATCTTTGGAATCACCTCTTGTTTCAACTGCTCCACCATGTAGTTGGTCATCTCCTCCGTCATCTCACCGTTTTCCTGGTAGGGCGTGTGAAGCATGGCCACCGGCACGCCGGGGTAGAGGCGTTCGAGGCTCTCGAACCATTTCATAAAAGTAAAACAGCCCGTGTAGCTGAGCAGCAGCAGGTCGGGTGGTGGCAGTTTTTCGCCCGTTGGGCCGATGTTGCCGTTCAGCATCATGCCGATGTCGCACTTTACGTAGGTGCAGACGTCTTCAGAGTGGCCCATTTTTTCAGCCTCGCGGATGAAGCTGCCTGACTTTTTGCGCATGCCCGATTGCAGGGCGTTGATTTCGGGGTAAACGGGCAGCATGCCGAAGGCAAGAATCAGCTCCGACAGATTGCCCGGCACGAAAGTATAAACTACCTTTTTGCCGGTTTCATGGGTGCGGCTCAACTCTATGAAATGCTTCCCCAACATTTCCTTTTGCAGCACCATGCTTTTTTCTTTTACTACTTCTTTGGACATAACTGTGATTTTGTTGTTGATGGCCCCTCCGGCCAATTCCCAATTTCTAATTCCCCATTACTGCCTCCTCTTCCCACAGCTTGATGGAGTCGGAGAAGGTGCCCACCTGCTCTTTTATTACCTTAAACTGTCCGGTGTTTTCGCTGTATTGAAAACTGATGTATCGCATCCCCGCGTCGTCACATGCTTTTTGGAGTTGGGGCCGGTCGAGCAATGCCGGGTCGCAGAAACTGGCTGCGGCAAAGAGTATTCCGTCGGCACGGCGGTGGCGCGCCAAGGCGATGAGCCTGGCCTCTTTTGGGTTATTTACATCGTACACCGAGGAGGAAAAGGTACTCTTCGTAAGATAAGCATCCACGATAGCTCCGATGGGGTCGGAAGTGTCGTCTCCCATGTCCCCCTGAATCCAACGGGAACCCACCAGCAGGTCATCGTCCACCACGTAGCAGCCCGCTATTTCTATGGATTTTATCAGGCCCAAAGGAGGTTGCTCGCAAAAGGCTCCGTTGACGACCACCTTGATTTTATCCATGGGTTCGCCCACGTCTTGCTTCACATAATCGAGTATCTCCGAAAGAATCCGGTTGTGCTCTTCCACAGGCATGACCAACCCGGCGCGCAATACACAATAGAGGTCTTCGAAGGAAAGCCGCCAGGGGTAGTTTTGGCGGATGTCGTAGATGCGTTCGGTGAGTTGCCGGTTTCGGTTGAACAGGCCGATGGAGTGGTTCAACTCCTCCATCGTGGGGCGGTGGCCCGTGATGCGGAACATTTCGTCCAGCACGAGTTGGAGTTCCTTTTTATAAAATGTGCCACCAATGGCAGGCTCAAAGTTTTGCGGAAAGTCGAGGTACTTCACAAATTTTCCCTTCCCCAACATTCGGAAAATGCCCGACAGGTTGCGGATGACGTCACAGATGGATGGGAAAATGAAGCCGTCGAAGCCGTTGAGGTTGTCGTCGAGGGCCATCTCGATGATGCCCCGTGGCATGTGACAAATATAGGACTGGTAATAGGCGTCGCCTTTGATGATTTGTTTATGGTCGCCACCGCCGAGGATACCTACCGCCAGACCACCGGCGGCATGTACGATTTCTCTGGGGAAATAAATGGGCATATATCCCACCAAAATTCTCCCGGCCTTTTCAGCTTTCCACTTTTTGGCGTGGCTGAACTGGAGGTCTAAGGCCAATTGTTTGCAAGTTTCGAGGAGCGGCTGAATCTCCGTGTGCATCATCCTGTTTTTTTATTTGTCCTGAAAGCGGTCAATTGCTTAAAATTCTCCCAGCCTCAACGTTACCCTCTTCATTTATTTTCGACAGATTGAGCACCTTCAAAAATGTATTTTTTGTGGTGGTGGGTTATTTCAAAAAAAACTGACGCCGACACTATCCAAGCATTTTATCACGCATCACATTTCAAAGAAAAAATCGAAAGCGTCTTTGCCGGTCAAACTTGAAAGCCGAACGGCTGTTCGATAAATTTTCGCACTAAAGTACAATACTTTTTTATTTTGAGATGAAAAAGGCTTAAATAGCACTCGAATTTTTTTGCTCACTAAATTTATACCTATGCATTCCCAAGCTATAAAGATGCTCTATGCCGAACATCAGGTAATCCTTGAAAGAATGGAGGATCTACGGCAGTTGCTGAAACGCAGCAACCTGGCAGCTAAAAAAGAAGAGCTGCTCGGTTACGTGGATTTTTTCCGCACCTACGCTGATAAATATCACCATCACAAAGAAGAGGATGTCTTGTTTTCGCTGCTCAAGGACAGGTTCCCCGGCCTCTCGTCGCTGGCCGAAGCGCTCGAAGAACACCACACCATGTTCCGGGAAACTATCGCTGATATCGAAAATGCCCTCCGTGCAGAAGATTTTGAAAAGGCCGGTGCTGATTTCCTGCGGTACCTTTCCGACCTCACCGACCACATCAGCGCCGAAGACGACGAGCTTTTCGTGGCCGTGGATTCAGAACTTACCGGTGCGGAAAGGGAGAAACTCTATTATGCTTTTTTGGACAAAGACCGGGAACTGGGTGAGGAGACAAAAAAGAAATACGAAAACCAGGCCCGCCCAACTTTTTAAAGCATGAAAAACGACGCCATAGCCATTGTGACAGGGGCAGCCAAGGGCATCGGGTTTTCAATTGCCCGTGAGTTGGCGGCCAGCGGTTTTTTCACGATTATCGCTGATGTAGATGAAAACGGCGGTCGGGAGGCCGTCGCACAATTGCGCCCTGAACACAGCGCTTACTTGCCCTGCGACGTGAGCGATGAGGTCAGCATAGCGCAGCTTTTCACCACTGTGGCCGCGCAATATGGAACGGTAAAAGTCGTGGTGAATAACGCTGGTATCATCCGCGACCGGGTCATCTGGAAAATGGAAACCGCCGACTTCGACCGGGTAATTCAGGTGAACCTCCGCGGCACCTGGCTCGTGTGCCGGGAGGCAGCCCGCGTGATGAAAACCGCCGGGTATGGCCGCATCATCAACATCGCCTCCCGTGCCTGGCTCGGCAACCCCGGCCAAACCAACTACTCCGCCTCGAAGGCCGGCATCGTCGGCATGACCAGGGCGTTGGCGCTGGAACTGGCCAGACATGGCGTGACGGTTAATGCCGTGGCCCCCGGCCTCATTGACACGCCGCTGACCCAAAACCTGCCCCACGAGGTGCAGCAAAAACTGCTCAACGCACAGCCCACCAAAACGATGGGACAGCCAGAAGACATTGCCCGCATGGTGGCGTTTCTGGCGGCAGAGGCCAACCACTTCATCACCGGCCAGGTCTTTCACGTGGATGGCGGTAAGAGCGTCGGAACTTCGGTTTTTTAAAAATGACCGGCAAACCCCGGCAGGGTTCCGAACCCCGGCAGGGTTCGGAACCCTGCCGGGGTTCCAATTAATCCTCTTAAATTCAAAAAATGATCGCTCTGCATTTTACCGTAAATAATAAGCGCCATGACGTGTTGGTGGAGCCGCACGAAACCCTCACCCATGTGTTGCGCGAACGGCTGCGACTCACCGGCACGAAGGTAGGCTGCGAACAAGCCAGTTGCGGCGCTTGCACCGTCCTGCTGAACGGCCGGCCGGTATTGAGTTGCATCACCCCGGCGCTGCGCTGCCAGGGGGCAGAGGTGCGCACCATTGAAGGCCTCGCCGAAAGCGGTAACCTTCATATTTTGCAACAAAAATTCATCGAAAAGGGGGCGCTGCAATGCGGCTTCTGCACACCGGGAATGATACTGACGGCTTGGTCCTACCTGACGGAAAACCCAGGGTGCAGTGTTGAGGAGATACGCGAAGCGCTATCCGGTAACCTGTGCCGGTGCACCGGTTATAAAAAAATTATTGAAGCCGTGGCGGAAGCCGCCGGCTATCTGCTGGCGAACGGGCAGGCTTATGTTTGTGGTGAAAATGAATCAACCCCTCACGCCAAAGCTACTCAAAGCGAATTTCCTCAAAACGGCCGGCACGCCGTCATTGGCCACCGCCAACCATTGGTAGATGCCACAGAAAAAGTGACTGGCCGTGCCGAATACGCCGATGATTTTGATAAAAAAAACGCTCTGTTTTGCAAGCTGCTGCGTTCCACCCGCGCCCATGCTGTCATTGAAAAGTTGGACACTTCTGAAGCCGAAAAAATGCCCGGTGTACGGGCAGTGGCGACGGGAAAGGAATTGGTGGAAAAATTCGGAGTGCTGCCCACCTCCCGCGACCAGACCGCCATGGCGGTGGACAAGGTGCATTACACCGGAGAAATAGTAGCCGCCGTGGCTGCCGACACGGAAGCCCTTGCCGTTGAAGCGCTCAAAAAAATAAAAGTTATTTACCGGGAACTTCCCACTTTTTTTACCTGGCAATCAGCGCTTGAACCCTGCGACGAGGAAGCCCTAGATC
>SCUG01000720.1 GCA_004297645.1 Saprospiraceae bacterium
ACCCGGATGGCTAAAGTTTAATAGCAAATGTCAAATGGACAAAACCTGGCGTTCAAAAGTATAAATAAAAAAATGGTTGGGTCAATACGCCCGAACTTAAATACTCCCCACCAATTATTAGCTTTGCAGGCATGCAAGTTAATAAAAGGCGGAGATATTCGGGCTTTGAGTATTTAAGAGCGGCCGGATTCTCATTTTAAATCACAACCCAGCCATCCCGGTTTTTTTAACCAGCGAATCAATTACAAAATAGCCATGCTAAAGGTTAAAGTAAAAGCCAATTCGGTCACCAACCTTACTGACGCCCGCTATTTTGCCGCCCGCGAAGCAGAATGGCTGGGGTTCCGCTTGGAGCCAGGCGCTGACAACTTTATCGAACATGCTGCTGTGAAAGCGATAAAGGAATGGGTGGACGGTGTGAAAATTACCGGAGAATTTGGGCTTACGAGCGCTGATGAGATAAAAGAGGGTATTCGCCTTATTGGGTTGGATGCTGTGCAGGTAGGCATGTTTACGCCAAAGGAAGAACTTACTGGCGTGAGGAATGTCCCCATTATTAAGGAGGTGATTATTGAGCCTGAAACTTCCGAGATTGAGTTATTAGAACACCTGCTTGACTATTCTCCTTTTTGCGACATTTTTTTATTGCGGTTTCAGAAGCCTGCCGGTTTCTGGCCTGACCTGAAGCGGGGCCATCCTTTTACTCCAGCATTCTTGAATGCCCTCTGCGAGCATAACAAAGTGCTATTAGACATGGATTTTTCAGCCGGTATCATAGAGGAAGTTTTGGGAAAAACGCACCCGATGGGCCTGACACTTTCCGGTGGCACTGAAGAGAAAGCCGGCTTCAAGTCTTTTGACGAACTCGATGAGATTTTTGATATTCTGGAAGAATATGCATCATGACGATTCAACAGGCGCAAGACAAAGTGGACCACTGGATAAAAACTGTGGGTATAAGGTACTACTCTGAATTGACCAATACCGTTGTATTGATGGAGGAGGTGGGAGAAGTGGCACGCCTAATGGCTCGCTTGTATGGAGAGCAGTCGTTCAAAACACCCCAACAGGCGGGCACAGCGCGTGAAGACCTTGCCGATGAAATGGCCGACTTACTGTTCGTACTCATTTGCCTCGCCAATCAAACGGGGGTTGACCTGACGGAAGCGCTTAAAAATAACCTTGAAAAAAAGACTCAGCGCGATAAAGACCGTCATGCTGGAAACCCTAAATTGAAATGATAACCGATGAGTTTGATTACATGCAAAAAGGGCAGCGCTTTTTAACAGCAGCTGCCCTTTTTATGAAAAAAAGTGAGTTTAAGACCAGCTCTACCCCCCAAACGAACTGGTCTCACTCACTGCCCCAGGGTACTTCTACCCCAGAACCTCTTTGGACGTTGAGCGCAAACTATTTAAGAGGGGGTGCACACTCAAACTTGAAGTCCAGAGGACTTCTCCGTATCTCTGAATGCCGTCGGGCTTAGTTGATGGCAAAAATTCAAATGCTCTCGTCAGCGGAAATTGGGTGAAATATCTTCCCCATGAGTTAATGGGAAGGGGGGAGGAGGGTAGATTTTTTGTCCCAATAGAATTCTGTAAAACGAAGACAAGCTTTCCGAAAATCATGCCACAATTTTGGACAGAATGTCGGCATTGGCATTTTTTTCTGGGAAATTAATCAGTACTTCATTACCCTTTTGTTGTTGTAGCTCGGTAAAAATCCTCTTATATTCCGCATAATCAGTAAACTCCTGATAGGGAATCTTTTCTCCGCTATCCACTTCCAAAATGATGTGAAAGCACAAATGATTGTTCCGGTAAAAAAACTTGGTGATCAAATCCCTTACCTGAACCCCATGGATATTCCTCATGAATTTCAATTGAGATACAAGGCTGTCGTTTCCATGGATATGTTTCACAGTGTTCATCTTAGTTTGCTTTGTGAGTTTGCATGAATGACACTGCAATGTTATCGCCAAATTCACTCGATATTGGTCTGGTTTTGCAGTTATTGTGACAATGAAAAACCCCGTCGCATCTGCCATATCTATTATGTGGCGCCCTAATTTTGTCTTTTAATCGCTTGAATCACAGTCATATTGTCAGTAATTGCCGGATGGCATGTCCTTTGAATAAGCCGGGATATTCCGGAACCAAATCCACCATATTTATAACCTAACACTTAGTAAAATCAGCGCTATGCAAAAAGGCAATATTTCCGTTCAAACAGAGAATATTTTCCCCATAATCAAGAAATTCCTGTATTCCGACCAAGAGATTTTCTTGCGAGAACTCATCTCCAATGCCATCGATGCTACCACCAAAGTCAAGGCACTCGCTTTAAAAGGTGAC
>SCUG01000721.1 GCA_004297645.1 Saprospiraceae bacterium
TGCTTGGTAAAATCAAGCTATTAACTTTCAATACCAGCCAGATGTTGTAGGAATTGGATTAATGAAGTGTTAAACTTAAAAGGAATGCGAAACGAGACTGTCAACCAGATTCCCGGTTTTTATGGAGGGCTTTTTGAGAAGGATACCTCGGCAGTGATTTCTTGCCAATAGAGCAAAATACAAAGTAATTGCTTTATTTTGTTTAGGCTTCATTAACCAACATCATACTAATTCTTAAAAATCTGAGGGAAATGAAACGAATCACTTTTTGCCTGCTGGCAATCTTCCTTTTTAGCTCAGTTGCCATCTCCCAAAATTATTTGGTAAAATTCGATAATGCCTGCATGGACAGGCTCGAATACAAATCAACGAGCGCTGCAAATCCTTATATTTCGTACTCTTCGTCTGCCGTTTCCGGCACAGTACTCATTCTCGATATAGGCATAGAGAAGTCAGAATGGACAAACAAGGCACCGGATAAATGGATAGCTTGCAGGGATTTCGCCCCCGATGAGAATACCATCAGGCAAATTAATGACGGCAAAACCAAACTCATCATTTTGAACCAGGATGGCACCCGCTACCAATATCTGCCAGTGGATAAGGTCACTCTTTTTAGCCAAAAGGCGAATTTGATGAAGGTGGTGTCAGCAGATGCCGACTTCTCAGTGCAAACTGACAATCTCGTCTCTGGCCAAAATCTCGCCTCCGATGCTTCGTCATCCGAGGTTTTCGTTGAAGGCACATTAAAAATTCAATGCGCCAATGGCCTAATTTTGAGAAAGAAAGACAAAAAGAAATCTGAATCATACAAGGAACTGGTGGTGATACCTGGCCTTGGCATTGTAGAAAAAAGAGCCAGTTCAGGCTCTGGATTTTTCTCGGATGCAGTTACTACGGGCTTAAAACTCAACACCATTGATGGCATGGATTTCCACGAATATTTGACCGTCTATTGCGATAATTTACAAGCTTCTTATTACGATGGAACCTCGAATAAACCGGTCGCCGGTTACAGCGATTTGGTATCCAAGACGGATAGTGTTCCCGCCAGCTATGCCGTGGAGCCATGCGCTCCTTCGACCGTGAATGGCATTCACGTGGTGCAAAAGGGCGAAACGCTTTATGGCATCGCCAGGCGCTATGGCTTAGCCCTCTCCGAGCTAAGAGCTTGGAACGGACTCACAGGGACTGATATCATCAGCATTTGCCAGCAACTAAAGGTGAAAGAATCTGGGGTGGCAACAAACCCCACGGGAACTCCAGCCACTGGCACCGCTACCTTCCCTACAACCACTCAGCCCACTGCCGGAGCAGGCACTTATTGGATGAATGCCCCGGAGGTGCACGTGGTACGTCCCGGTGAAACAGTGATCATGCTGGCCAATTTGTACGGCTATACCGAGGCGAGGTTTAGAAAAATGAATAGCCTCGGAAGCAATGAGCAAATTTATCCCGGTCAAAAACTGCATTCCAATGACTGCGTATGTCCTACGTTGGAATCTCAAACGGCCAGCCAGCCGCTTCCTTATGAAACACAACCTTCCGCCAAAGAAGTCACTTCAAAGGACAACGGTTCTGATGTTTTTTTCCGGCCTATCAAGGTGCATACAGTTTCAAAAAACGAAACCTTGTTCAGCATCGCCAAGCTTTATAACACAACACCTGAGCGCATTTTAGAACTGAACGGCCTGCAAAAAGGGGAGGACATCCAACTCAACCAGCGACTCTATGTGCAGTGAGGAGAAACGTTTTTTGGCATCAACTCATGGTCTGCCTGAATAGAAGATTGAAAATACCTCTTTAGAGCGTGTTTGGGATTTAATGAAAATCTGAGACTCTTTCCGCCACATAAACAACCCAGCACTTTGGAAAAATTAGATGACGCTTATTGGAACAACCGCTATCTTGAGGACAACACACCGTGGGACCTCGGCGATGTGTCACCACCACTCAAATCTTTCATCAATTCTTTGTCCGGCAAAAACCAACGGGTACTGATTCCTGGTGCGGGTCGCGGCTATGAACCGATATATATGCACAGAGCCGGTTTTTCCCACGTCGTGGTGTGCGACTGGTCGGAAGCTGCGCTGAAATCTCTGACCGAAAAAGAGCCGTCCTTCCCACAAGCTAACTTAGTTTGTGCTGATTTTTTTGAGTTGCAGGGTACCTTCGACCTGTTGCTGGAGCATACCTTTTTCTGTGCCATCGCCCCGGCCAGGCGCAGCGAGTACGTGCAAAAATCATGGGAACTATTGCGCCCCGGCGGCATGCTTGCCGGTCTGTTCTTTGCCCATGAGTTTCCCATCGAAGGCCCGCCTTTCGGCGGCACCAAGGAGGAATACGAGGCCCTATTC
>SCUG01000722.1 GCA_004297645.1 Saprospiraceae bacterium
GGCCAATAATGCCAGGTATATCCGAGCCATTAAAGAGGGCAAACCGGATTTTGAAGAAGAAAAACTGACCACCGAACAGCGGTATAATGAATATGTGATGACTTCGCTGCGCACTATGTGGGGGTGTGATTTGGACAAGGTGAGGGAGATAGGGCCGTCGTTTGAAAATTATTTTTTGGAAAATGCCGCACCCTTTTTGGAGAAAAAAATGGTCGTCCGCGAAGGCCACTTTTTTTATCTGTCGAAAAAAGGAAAACTCATTGCTGACTACATCACATCCGAACTTTTTCATGCCAGCTAAAATTCCGCTCGCCGCCCGCCGTCTCCCGTCACATCACCCCTTCATCGGCGAAGCTGTAATACCCGCCATCGCTTACGATGAGATGGTCGAGCACCTTCAACCCGATTATGTCGCCGGCCTCTTTGAGTTTCCGCGTCAAGTCCAGATCGGACTGGCTCGGGCGCAGGTTGCCGGATGGGTGGTTGTGGCAAACTATGATGGCGGTTGCTAAGCCCTCAATTGCTTTTCTGAAAACGATTTTGGCATCCACGATGGTGGCGTCGGTGCCGCCAGTGCTCATTTTTTCACGGCCAATCACTTTGTTTCCCTTGTTGAGCAAAAGCATCCAGAATTCTTCGTGCGGTAGGTCCGTCAGGATGGGGCCGATGGCCTGATAGGCGTCACTGCTGCTCGTGATGACCGGCCGGTCAAGAACGCCGGAAACCTGCCGCCGCCGGCCCAGTTCTAATGCTGCGGCGATGGTGATGGCTTTGGCCTCGCCGATGCCTTTGAATTTCATCAGTTCGGCAAGGCTGCGCTTGCCGAGTTCATTCAGGTTGTTGCCGACCGAACTGAGGATGCGCTGCGCCAACGCCACGGCAGATTCGTTGCGGGAGCCGGAGCCGAGCAGGATGGCCAGTAGCTCGGCATCGGATAAACTCTGGCGGCCTTTGTTTTGGAGTTTTTCGCGGGGGCGGTCATCTTCCGCCCAAGCGGTGATGGGGAGGGTGGAGGGTGGGTAGTTTTCCATGGCGACTGAGGCTGATTTGGTGAAGCGGAACAAAAATAAGTTGTCTGTTTTGAAAACTCCTACTTTTGCCACCCAATTAGAATGCTGCTACCTAAGCACCTATTTCACAGAAATGCTATTTGTGTGTACTCAAATTGTGAGTTCCAAAACCAGCACCTCCCATGAAAGTCCTCAAATTCGGTGGTAGCTCTGTCAAAACGCCGGAGCGCATCAAAGGCATTATAGACATCCTGAAAGGGTACTGCACAAAAGGCGAGCGGTTCGCCGTGGTGTTTTCCGCCTTTTGCGGAGCCACAGATACACTGATAGCCATGAGCGGGCATGCCGCGGCTGGCGATGTACAATACCCGGAGTGGCTGAGCACCTTCTGTGAGCGTCATTTTATGGCTATCGATGAATTGCTCACCGGGCCTATTAAAGTGCAGGCAGTAGCTGAAGATTTAAGAAATTTTCAGGCTTTAGAGAATCTGTTGCACGGCGTATTTCTCGTCAGGGAGGCCTCACCCCGCACCCTCGATTATGTGCTGAGTTTTAGCCAGCGTAGCTCTGCCGCCATCATTCCCCACGCCAGGCGGGTTTTGAAAACGAATGACCACTTCGGCAGTGCATGGGTAAATTTTGATACCACCTACCCGCTCGTCAAAGAATATTTCACTAAAAATCCTGAGACTCAGGTTGTGAAAGGTTTTATTGGTTCCACCAGAGACGGATCGACGACGACCCTCGGCCGTGGCGGTTCCGATTATAGGCGGCCATTCTCACTTTTGGGCTCGATGCCGCCGTCATTGAAATATGGACAGATGTGGACGGTGTGCTCACCGCCGGCCTGCGAAAGGTGAAGAAGGCCTTCACCATTCCCACCCTGACTTATGCCGAGGCGATGGAACTCTCGCATTTCGGTGCAAAAGTTATCTATTCTCCTACCCTTCAACCGCCGCTAAAAAAGGCGATTCCCATTTACATAATAAATGCCTTCAACCCTGGTTTTACGGGCACTTACATCACCACCTACTACGACCCACTGGGCCACGCCGTCAGCGGAATTTCTTCCATCAGCAGTATTTCATTGCTGACGCTTCAAAGCGGGGGAATGTTCGGTATGGCGGGCATCGCAGGAAGGTTGTTTGGAAGCTTGGCGGTAGCAGGCATCAGCGTCATTCTCATCACGCAGGGTTATTTTGAATACTCGATTACTTTTGCCATCCCGCCACAATGGGCGGCCCAAACAGCGAAACGCGTGGAAGCGGAATTTGAATACGAAATAGAAAAGGGAATGGTGGAGCTGGTAAAGGTGGAAAACAACCGGATCTTCTTTCTTTTTGCAATATCAACGGTTGAAAAGTATCGCCATCCTGCGAGGGGTGCAGTTTGTCTATGAAACGAAAGTGGGGACCGGGTTGCCCATGATTTCCACGCTTAATGATTTGCTCATCAGCGGAAACCAGATTATCAAGATTGAAGGGGTATTTTATGGCTCTATATCTTTTATATCCAATAATTTAAATAAAAAACGACCTTTAGGAACGTGCGCAATATAAGATGTGTGTTTTTTCGGCGGCGAAGCCGCCGAAAAAACACACCCTTGTTCTTTTTGAGGCCGCCGGAGGCGGCCTCAAAAAGAACATCTTATTTCGAACACGTTACT
>SCUG01000723.1 GCA_004297645.1 Saprospiraceae bacterium
ACATCGCCTATTTTAGCGGGGTGGCGGCCTCCGACTGGAGCTGGGGGGCGCTGATGTTCGACGCCGACAACGATGGTTTCCGCGACATCTACATTTGCAACGGCATATACCAGGATGTGATAGACCAGGATTTCATCAATTTCTTCGCAGATGAGGTGGTGCAGAAAATGGTGCTCACCGGCCAAAAGGAAGAGATGAAGTCTGTCATTGATAAAATGCCCTCTCACCCGCTGGCTAATAAGGCTTTCCGCAACCGCGGCAACCTCACCTTCGAAGACATGGGCAGTAAATGGGGCTTTGACAAACTCACCTGGTCCAACGGCGCGGCCTATGGCGACCTCGACAACGACGGCGACCTTGACCTCGTCGTCAACAACGTCAACCAGGAGGCCCTGCTTTACAGAAATACCGCCGAAACGTTGGGCCGCCACCACCTCACGGTGGCGCTCACGGGAACCGGGGCCAACACCTTTGCCATCGGCTCGAAAGTCTTCGTTTATTACGACGGCCAAGCCCAAAACACGCAGCTCGTCCCTTCCCGCGGGTTCCAGTCATCCGTAGATTACAAAATGGTATTCGGGCTTGGGAAGACCACCGCCGTTGACTCACTTGTCGTGATATGGCCCGACCGCCGGAAAACGGTGATGTCCAACCCGCCCGTTGATACCCTGCTGACCATCGCCTACGCTACCGCCGGAAGCTTTGCAAATAACAGCCCCTACCAGTTCTCCAACACCGGAAAGGCAGTGATGGAGAAGGTGCCCAACACCTTTCAGTCCCACCGCGAAGACCCTTTCATAGACTTTTATCAGGAAGCCCTCGTCATGCGGATGGTGTCGCGGGAAGGGCCGCCCGCTGCCGTGGCCGACGTCAATGGCGATGGCCTCGATGATGTGTTTTTGGGTGGCGCCTCCGGGCAGTCCGGGCAGCTTTACCTCCAAAAAAACAGCGGTGCATTTGCGCCGGGAGACAGCAGTTCTTTCACGCAGGAACTTGGTTTTGAAGATACCGCCGCCCGGTTTTTCGATGCCGATGGCGACGGCGATGCCGACCTGTTCGTTGGCTCCGGCGGCAACAACAACCCGATGGCCTCACGGCCCATGCAAGACCGCATTTATCTGAATGAGGGCAAAGGCAAATTCTCGCTGCACCCGCGGGCACTGACCATCAACGGCTTCAACACCTCCGTGGCCGTACCGCTCGATTTCAACGGCGACGGGCACATGGACTTGTTTGTTGGCAGCCGGAGTATCCCCTCCCAATACGGCGTGCCACCAGGGTGTTTTCTTTACCAAAATGACGGCACCGGGATTTTCAGCAACGTCACCAAAGCAATAGCCCCGGAACTGGAACGGCCGGGCATGGTGACCGGCGCCATGATGGTCAACCTGCTCGGTGACGAACGGGAAGAATTGGTCATCATCGGCGAGTGGATGAGTCCCCAGATTTTCAATATAGAAAATGGCCAGTTTAAAAAAATCGAATCCAACCTGGCTGATTACGCCGGCTGGTGGTATGCCCTCGCCGCTGACGACGTGGATGGCGACGGCGACGAAGACCTGATTTTGGGCAACCGTGGGGAAAATTTCTATTTCACCGGCACCAAAGACCAACCTGCCAAACTGTGGATTTGCGATTTCGACAACACAAACAGCCCGAAAAAAATCATTACCCGAAGGGTAGATGGCCGCGACATGCCCCTGCCCATGAAAAAAGAATTGACTGAACAAATCGCCAGCCTGAATACGCAGAACCTCACTTATGCTGAATACGCCAAGAAATCCATTCAGGATTTGTTCGGCGCCGGTGTGCTGAAAAAGGCGCTTGTGCTGAACGGCACTTATTTTAAGTCTGCGGTTGCGCTGAACGACGGCGGCGGCCAGTTTACCGTGGTGCCCTTGCCGGACGAAGTGCAGTTTTCCTCCGTCGGTGCCATTTATTGCACCGACCTGAATGCCGACGGGAAAAACGACCTCCTGCTGGCGGGCAACGACAGCGGCTTTTTGCCGCAGTATTCAAAATTGGACGCCAGCTTCGGCCACACGCTTCTGAACAGCGGCGGCGGCCATTACGAACGCATGGAAAACCGCGACTCCGGCTTTTTCATCCGCGGCGAAGTGCGGGGCCTGACGCCCCTGACGATTAAAGGGAAAAAATACGTGCTGGCATCGGTGAATAACCAAAAACCAGCACTGTTCAAGCTGTTGCATAATTCCCCGCCGGATTAGAAAGCTCGCAGAGATTTCTAATCCAAGCTACCAACCCCGGATGGATTAGAGGCTCATGTAGGTTTAGCGTGAAAGCCAAGGGGGTTTGGGGGCGGCGCAGCCGCCCCCAAGTCTCTCTCCCCCGAAGAGCTCCCGATAGCTATCGGGAAAGGCGGCGATGAGGGGCAAAATTTGTTTTATTTATCTTGTAGTTTAAGTGGTTTCACTCTAAACCTACATGAGCCGGATTAGAAAGCTCGAAGAGATTTCTAATCCAAACCACTAGCAACCAAAACCCCAAGACAACCTCAACCCCAGACTTTCTAATCTTTGCAAGCTTAGAAATCCTTACCTGATAACCCCAGGCTTTCTAATCTTTGCAAGCTTAGAAATCCTTACCTGATAACCCCAGGCTTTCTAACCTTTGCAAGCTTAGAAATCCTTACCTGATAAAAACTATACACTCGAAACATGAACAAACATGAACTTGAAACTAAAAACACGCATCGCAAGCCTTGGCGCCCTGCTATTTTTCGCCCTGCTTATTCAGGGGTGCGGCGGAACTGGCCGCACTCACCCGCAGTTTGAACTCCTGCGCAAAGACGCCACGGGGCTGGATTTCCAGAACGTGCTGAAGCAAAGCAGCGAGTTCAATGTTTTCAACTTTATGTACTTCTACAACGGCGGCGGCCTGGCCGCTGGTGATTTCAACAACGACGGGTTGGTGGACCTGTACTTCACCAGCAATATGGGCCCCAACAAGATGTTCCTCAACGAAGGCGGCATGAAGTTCCGGGACGTTACCGAAGTGGCCGGCGTTGCAGGAAGGATAGGCTGGTCAACCGGCGCCTCCGTCGTGGACATCAACAACGATGGGATGTTGGACATCTACGTTGGTCAAATGGGCGACTACAAAGGCTTTCACGACCAAAACCAGTTGTTCATTTGCAAAGGCATCAAAGACGGCGTTCCCTATTATGAGGACGAGGCGATACCTTACGGGCTGGACCTCGTCGGATTCTCCACGCAGGCCCTGTTTTTCGATTACGACCTCGACGGCGACCTCGACATGTTTCAGTTGAATTTCTCGCTGCATGCCAACGGCACCTTCGGCCAAAAGAAATTGTTCGCGGGCACGAAGCACCCCCTCTCCGGCGACAAACTCATGCGCAACGACGGCGGGCATTTCACCGAGGTGACGGTGGACGCCGGCATCAACAGCACCGTCATCGGATATGGCCTCGGCGTGGTAGCAGGCGATGTGAACCTCGACGGCTGGCCCGACATTTACATCGGCAACGATTTTCACGAAAACGACTACCTCTACATCAACCAGCAAGACGGCACTTTCAAGGAAATGCTGACTGATGAAATGATGCACACCAGCCGCTTCTCGATGGGCGTGGACATGGCCGACATCAACAACGACGGCTGGCCGGAAATCCTCTCACTCGACATGCTGCCCGAAGACCCCTTCATCCTCAAAACTTCCCTCGGCGAAGACGACAACGGCGTTTTTCACTTCAAACTCGGCTATGGCTACAACTATCAGTACTCCCGGAACAACCTCCAGTTGAACAACAAAAATGGCACCTTCAGCGAAATAGGCTTGTTCGCCGGCGTGGCTGCCACCGACTGGTCCTGGGCGCCGCTGTTCATGGACTTTGACAACGACGGCTTCAAAGACCTCTTTGTCAGCAATGGCGTCCCACGCCGCATGAACGACATTGACTATGTGGATTTCAGAGAAAACAGCGCCATCAGGTACAAAGGCGAAACCGACAACCTCGAAGAGGCTGACCTCGCTGCTGTGAACAAAATGCCCACAGTCAAACTCCCCAACAAATTCCTCAGAAATGACGGCAACCTGCGCTTCGAAGACCGCAGCCAGCAAGTGAAGAACAACAAATTGACTTTTTCCAATGGCGCAATTTACGCTGACTTAGACAACGACGGCGACCTCGACGTGGTAGTGAACAACTTCGAAGACGAACCTTTTGTCTATAAAAACCTGGCAACTGAAAACAACGGCCCCGGCAACAATTACCTTTCCCTAAAACTGAAAGGCTCCCCCGAAAACATCAATGCCATCGGGGCGAAGGTGGTGGTTTACAAAAAAAACCAGACGATAGCATGCGAAAACTACCCGGTGCGGGGCTACCAGTCGAGCAGCCAAACCAACCTGCACATCGGTACCGGCGACACCACGCAGGTGGATTCCGTGCTCGTCATCTGGCCCGGCCACAGTTATCAGCGGCTTTCGCACCTTCGGTACAATCAAACGACAGAGGTGGCCTGGCAGCCCAACTTGCCCGTTTTCGAGTTTAGCCGCCTGCGGCAAATGCCCGCCAACCCTTACGCTTTCACCGAGGTTACCGAAGCGACGGGCCTGAATTTCCGGCACGTTGAAAACCCGTTCGTCGAGTTCGACCGGGAAATTCTCATCCCGAATGCCGTGTCCGCCGACGGCCCCGCACTCGCCGTGGGTGACGTGAATGGCGACGGCCTTGACGATGTGTTTTTTGGCGCAGCCAAAAGAATAAAAAGCGCCCTGTACCTGCAAAACCCCAACGGCACGTTCAGCGAAAAAACGCCCCAGGCCATGCTCAACGACAGCCTGCCTGAGTACGTGGACGCCGTTTTTGCCGATGTCGAAAACGACGGCGACCTGGACCTGATTGCCGCCTCTGGTGGCAATGAATTCCAAGGCAAGCACGAAGCGTTGAAACAACGGGCATACCTCAACGACGGGCATGGAAATTTTAAAATAGCGGATATTTTCAAAGGCGTTTACCTGACGGCGGCCTGCGTGCTCGCCACCGATTTTAACAAAGACGGCCTCGTGGATTTCTTCTTCGGCGGCCGGGCAGTACCCTGGAATTACGGCCTGACACCCGACTCGTACCTTCTTATGAACAAAGGCAAGGGCCACTTCGAGGACGTGACGGACCAATACGGCAAAGACCTTCGGAAGGCCGGCTTGGTGAAAGGCGGTGCCTGGGCCGATGTGGACGGCGACGGCGACCCCGATTTGGTGCTGGCCATGGATTGGGAGCCGGTCACCATTTTCCTCAACGACGGCGGCACGTTTAAAAAACAGACCATCAACGACCTGACGGGCTGGTGGAATTTTGTGCTGCCCTATGACTTCGACGGCGATGGCGACGTGGACCTCCTCGCCGGTAATCTCGGCGAAAATGCCCGGTTCAAGCCCACGGATAAGGAGCCGGTGAAAATGTACGTCAACGACTTCGACGGCAACAGGCAAATCGAGCAAATCCTTACCTACCATCTTGGAGGCAAGGAAATTCCATTCGCCAACTACAAGGAAATAACCACGCAGTTGCCAGAGCTAAAGAAGAAATACGCGCTTTCAAAAGACTTCGCTGCTGCCACCCTGAGCGAGCTTTTTGGAAAAGAAAAACTGAAAGACGCCACCGTGCGGCAGGCCAATACGTTCCAAAGCATGTATTTTGAAAACACCGGCGGCCTGTCTTTCAAAGCACACCCCCTGCCGGATGAATTGCAGCTTTCAACCCTCAACGCTCCCTGGCTCTGCGACTTCGATGGCAATGGCCTGGAGGAGGTACTTTTAGGCAGCAACTTTTATGGAAGCAATATCGAGATGGGGCGCTACGATGCCAATTACGGCAACGTACTTTCCATTTCTAAAGACGGGAAAATGAAAGCCTACCCCCTCGGCAACCTAACGGTAAAAGGGCAGGTGCGCAAAATCCGGCCTGTGACCATTGCCGGTAACACCTGTTTTATTCTGGCAAAAAATGACGACGTGTCGCAGGTCATCAGGCCCAGCCTGCACATGGAAAAACTGACGGGAAACTGAGCCTTTGAGCCTGGCCATTGGTGAACCATTTGTACCGGCGGCTTTAGCCGCCGGTACAAAAAAAAATTCAATCATCAAAAATGAGAAGTTTTAGAAGTTTTAAAACAGCATTCATCTGCCTTCTGGCGCTCCTTCAAATTGCCGGCTGCAAAATCGGCGGCGACCCGCAGCCTGTGCGGCAATTTTATTCCTTCCAGCAAAGCGTCACCATGACCAATGTGAAAAAGGAATACGTCGTGGACGACATCATCTGGTTAGAAATTTCCGTCCCGGACAAACAAATGACAGACATTACCACCAGCCAATCCATCGAGGTAGGCAACGCCCGCTTCGTGCCGGCGCTCGATGCTTTCGACCCCTTCGTGGAAGCCAATACCTCGGAAAAATTCGAGCTGATTCCTTTGCTCGGCGAGGTAGTGAACGATGTGGACTTTCCGAAAGAAGGAACCGCACTGCTCGCCTACGGCTGCCCCGAAAGTTCTTACAATATGAAGGTGGGGGTCAAGTTCAAAAAGCCGGGTGGCTATTTACTCACCTTCGAAAAAACAGGGCCGTCCGTGCAGATATTTTTCACCAGCGACTCCGATTGCTCCTTGCAAAATCTCTTCCCACCGCCCCCGGAAGCGGCCATCGGAACAGTATCTTACCGGCTCGATGCCACCGACACCAACCGCGATAAGCTCGACGAATACGCCGCTGGGTTCCCCGCCTTTTCCGGCAACCTGGAGGCCATACGCACCGCCGTGGACGACAAAACGGCCTTCTTCGTGCGGGTGGTGGAATGAAGAGCGGCGACGGGGACAGTGCGTTTGTTACCGTTGATGGAAACTTACCGGCCTTTCTGAACCTCCTGCCGGAACACTTCGAGCAGGTGCTCGAAATCGCGGGCGTCGTTGTACAGATTCGGGGCTATGCGCATCGAATTGCCGCGGAAGGATACGTAGATATTGGCCGCTGCGATAGCACTTTTCAACGCCTCCATTCCGACACCGGCAGGCAGGCGCACTCCAATCAGGTGGCCGCTCCGGTGTGCCGGGTCTTCTACCTGACAGCCGAGGTTTTTCAATTCACCCAGGTACGGAGCAGAAAGGGCACTGCAATAGTTTTGAATGTTTTCGACGCCCCACCCCATTAGCAACTCCAAGGCTGCCGCCAACATGGGCACGTGAATAAACTGGCTGTTTTCGCCGACGGAATAGCGGTGCGCTTTGGGCTTGTACAACGGCTGGTATTTCACTAATCCCTGAAAATCCTCGCTGTTCAGCCGGTGCATCCAATTTTCTTCGGACGGCGTGCCGCCGTCGAAACGCTCGCCATAATAGGCCATTCCGATACCGTAAGGGCCGAGCAACCATTTATAACCGCCACAGATGAGGGCATCCGGCTGTATTTCCTGCACATCGAAAGGGTAAGCGCCCACCGATTGGGTACCATCCACCACGAGCAGTGCGCCAACTTCTCTGGTTTTTTGCCGCAGGGCTGGCAGGTCGAACAGTGTGCCATCGGTCCAATGCACCTGCGGCAGGGACACAGCAGCCGTCCGCGCATCAATGGCTTCGAGCAAGCGGGCATTCCACTCAGCGCCACGGGTAGCACTGCCGCCGGGTGCTTCCACCATTCTGATTTCCGCTCCGCATGCTGCGGCACCTCGCTGCCACGAATAGTAATTGCTGGGGAAAACCTCCCCCACCATTACTACATTTTGGCCGGCGGCCAAATGCGCATTGTGCACGACATTGGCCATGCCATAAGACACCGACGGGATAACGGCGATGCGCTCCGAATCTTCCACATGGACGAGCCGGGCAAAGAGTTTTTTCAGATTTTCTACGCCGGAAAAAAAGTCTGGCGGCTTTATTTCAAAAGGATGCGCCTTGCGGGCAACGCCCTCGTGGCCCGCTGCTTCCACGGCTTTGGGCAGGGGCGCCATATAGGCGCAGTTGAGGTAGGTGATGTCAGGCGGCAGGCTGAACAGGTGTTTCTGACAAAGGAGCATGAGCGGCTGTTTTTTTAGTGGGCCGCAAGATACATTTTACTTGTGTCCCCTCATAAATTACAAAGGTAGCGTTCAAGAAATGCTCCGTTCCTTCGAGCGGCAGGGTTTTGAACCCTGCATTTCAGGTTCAGAATCGCAGGGTTCAAAACCCTGCCGCTCGAAGCGCCAATATTATTTTTTTGAACGAAAACTTTCACCAGCCAAAATGATGAGACAAGGAGAGCCGGAGCAGCCGGTGATAATCGGCAGCACGGTTGGATTTCACCACGTCCACCATGCCCATTTGGTATTGCAGGCCGAGGCTCAAGTTGCGGCTCAGCCGGTACCTGGCACCGGCCAACAATTGTGCGTCGGTTTTGGAGAGCAGCACGCGCAAGGTACTGGATGAAATGCCATTGACAAAAGGGCTGCCATTGGCCAGGTCCATCTGACGGGTGGCATCGAGCAGGCCGCCGTGCGTGAAGCTGGGGGCTGATTCGAGAAGTACCAAAATATTTGCGCCAGCGAAAAATTGCCATTTTGGCGAAGCCGCAAAAGCAAGATGTACGGGCACTTCCGCATAATGCAGGCCCAAATCCTGTGTGGCCAGCAGATAGCTGCTTTCCAAACGGGTGGCCTTGGCCGTCAAATCCTCGAATCCATAAACCACCAACTGGCTTTCATCGGTCGTAGGGGCGGTGCCTGAAGCATCTTTTTCCGGGGCGAGGATGGATAGCGGCTGCCGGATGTAGGTGTACCCCAATCCGGATTCAAACGAGAGGCGCGGGTTTTTCAGTGGAAACGATGCAAGCACGCCAGCCGCCAACCCCTCACCCGCCGAGACTGGGGACGCTAAGGCACTTGCATATACTAAGAATTCAGGATGGAGTTTGCCGCCCGCCGTCGCTGCCAAGGAAAGACGCAATGCTGGCTGGTGCTGAGGCAACCGGGCAAGTGGTAAAGACGCCAAGCCTGAAATGGTAAATGATGGGCGGGTCTCCGGTTCAGTGTCATTGGCTTTGGCTGCCGGGATTGCCACTGCCGGAGATTGGGAATTTCGAGCGTTGGGCGAGGGATTTTCTCCCATTGCCACGAAGGGGATGGCCCTCGACGGAGCCTTCGCCGTGGCGGCAGTGGCAGCAGAAAGTTTCAGGGGCTGCGGAGTTGCCGCAGCCGTTGCCACCGGCTCAGTAGCTTTGGAATTTTCGGCGACGGGGCTGGAAAGTTGGTGCTCATTCCGGTTTTGTGTCTGGGCCACCGGCCGTTCCACAGGTGGCGGGGACTCCGGCTCTTGTAAGGAGGAAAACCACAAGGCCGCTATACCAGCGCCGAGGCTCAGCCCGGCGAGCAGCCACCACCAACCGGCGATGCGGCGTTTC
This sequence comes from Saprospiraceae bacterium, assembly GCA_004297645.1. Classification (GTDB taxonomy): domain Bacteria; phylum Bacteroidota; class Bacteroidia; order Chitinophagales; family Saprospiraceae; genus UBA6168. Next base: position 9,406 of record SCUG01000723.1, read on the forward strand.
TGGCGCGGGGCAGCATCGGGCATTTCCCGGTCGAGGAGCTGGCTCATTTCTGCCCAAGCCCTGTCTGTGAATTTTCTGTCTATTTTCTGCCCTTTCATAAGTTTGGCAATACTTTTATTAAAATGTCATCAAAAAATGGCCCCGGCCCAACCCGGACTATGGCGTGGGGCTGCCTCCGCTCGCTGTCTGCCGCTCATTTACCGCCATCATTTCTTTCAACTTTTGGCGGGCATTGGACAGGTGCCATTTGGAGGTGCCGTCGCTGATGCTGAGTTGATTGGCAATTTCGGCATGGGTGAAACCCTCAATGGCATAGAGGCGAAAAACTTCTTGCGAGGCCGGGGGCAATTGGTCCACCAATTTCAGAATATCGCTGGTGTAGAGTTTTTGCAGCGGGGTGGCCTCCATGGAAGCATCTCTTTCTTCGAACACAAGAAAATGTATGTACTTCGATTGCTGCCGGTAATAGTCGGCGAGGCTATGCCAAACCAACCGGCGTATCCACCCTTCGAACGATCCTTTGAACGAGTAAAGGTGGATTTTTTTAAAAACCCGCAAGAAGCCATCGTTCACGATGGTCATGGCCTCTTCCCGGCCGGCGGCATAGCGCAGGCACATGCGCATCATCGGCTCAAAATAGCGGCGATAAAGGCGCTCCTGCCATTGGCGGTCGTTAGCTACGCAGCCTTTTATCAATTCTTCGTCGGTATATGGGCGATGAAACAATGCGCTTGATATTGATGGTGAATGACCGGAAAAAATCTGATGCCTGGAAAATTAAACCCTGCCATTACCCCGCTTTATGCAAGGGGAAGGCCCCACAAGTTAGCCATCCCTATCCATCTTTTCAAGTACCCGCAACCGGGTTTGGCAACCTACTGCTCCAAAGACCACAGGAACGGCAGAAAGGGTTGGGTATTTTCAGAAAAACGCCGGACGGAGAAAGTCGTTTTGAGAAAGTGGTGCCGGTCAGTTCCAGGTGACAGCGTCCGGCAGGGTGGCGATGACGGAGTAAGAGTCGCCTTTGTTGGACATGATTTGCTGCCAAAGTTCGTTGGGTTTGCTTTTGAACAAATAGTTGGGGTGCATGTTGGCCACGACCCAGGAGCCTAAAGACATTTCTTCCTGCAACTGCCCTTCTGACCATCCGGAATACCCCACAAAAAATCGGATGTTATCTGGTTTGATAAGTTGGGAGGAAATGAGGAATTTCAGTTTGTCGAAATCGCCGCCCCACCACACGCCCCTCGTCACCTGGCGGCTGTCGTCGAGCAGCTCGCCCACGTTGTGAACGTAGTGAATGGTATCGGTTTGCACGGGGCCGCCAAAAAAAATAGGTGCATCAAACTCAGGGAAACTGGATATCAACTCATTTACCTGCATGTCGAGTTTTTTACTGAGGATAAACCCGACGGTACCTTCGTCATTGTGCTCGCAGACGAGGACGGCGGCGCGTTTGAAATTGGGGTCGAGCATGAAAGGCTCGGCCAGCAAAATGGTCCCGTTCTTAATGCTCACTTTGGCCATAGTATCATTGTTTAGTAACGTGTTCGAAATGAGATGTTCTTTTGAGGCTGTTTCATAAGTCATCGCTAAAAAATTGTGACCAAATTCTTCAACACTGAGGCACAGAAAGACAGAGTTGAGTTTGGTTCTCTGTGCCTCCGTGTCTCTGTGTTGAAATAATAATTGTCAAGCTAATTCCAGAGTTGACTTATGATACAGCCTCAAAAAAACACACATTTTATTTTGCGCACGTTCCTTACGTGGCTGAAATAGGCACCGGTTTAGGAGGATTAGTAAAACCTGCTTTGTCATCACAACCGGAAATAAAATGACGACACGTTCGTGGGGCTAAATTTGAGGGAAGAAATTTTAAAATGCAAACTCCGCACTTGGTATTTGTCAGCCGGATGCCAGGATTTTTGAGTCACACAACCTGCTACTTCATTTCTGGCACCGGTGTTTCCTCCCAGGTATTGGATATCGTCAGAGGGTAGATGTGGGGAATCTTCTGTCCACGCGCACCACAAAGCCTCGTAGAACTTTACCAGTGCCGCCCACTTCGATGAATTCGGTGACGCCATCGTCTATCATATTTTTCACGGTCTGCGTCCAGCGTACTGGTGCAGTCAGTTGAGCCACGAGATTTTTCTGAATCATGGCAGGCTCTGTTTCCGGCAGGGCCGTCACGTTCTGATAAACCGGGCAAACCGGCTTGGAGAATTTCGTATTTTCAATGGCGGTCTGCAAGTCGTCTTGTGCTGGCTGCATCAGCGGCGAGTGAAATGCCCCCCCCACCTGCAACACGACTGCCTTTGAGGCGCCGGCTTGTTTACACTTTTCGACCGCCTGCTGAATGCCGCTCAGCGAACCGGAAATGACCAGCTGCCCTGGGCAGTTGTAGTTGGCGGGGACCACCACATCGTCAATGCCGGTGCAAATTTTTTCCACTACCTCATCGGCCAGACCAAGCACGGCAGCCATGGTGGATTCGGCTGCTTCGCAAGCCTTTTGCATGGCTATGGCCCGCTGATGTACTAACCGCAGGCCATCCTCGAAGGACATGGCCCCGGCAGCTACCAACGCCGAAAACTCGCCCAGCGAATGGCCGGCAACGGCGTTTGGTTGAAAATCACCGCCCGCTATTTTCGCCCGCACAATGGAGTGCAGGAAAACCGCCGGTTGCGTGATTTTGGTTTGTTTCAAATCTTCAGCACTGCCTTCGAACATAACGTCAGTCAGGCGGTAGCCGAGTAATTCGTTGGCTAATTCAAAGAGTTCTTTTGCATAGCCATTGTTCTCGTACATGTCTTTGCCCATACCTTCAAACTGAGAACCCTGGCCCGGGAAAATGTACGCTTTCATAGTTGTTGGTTGCAAGTTGTTGGTTGTTTGTCAATGCAATTTGGCTCCGATTAAATGCATGAATTCCGTTCGGGTTTCATGGTTTTCAAATGCCCCGGTGAAGGCAGAGGTGGTGGTGACGGAGTTTTGCTTTTGTACGCCACGCATCATCATGCACAGGTGCATGGCTTCGATGACGACGGCCACGCCCAGCGGCTTCAGAGTATTTTGGATGCTATTCAAAATCTCCAGCGTCAGACGCTCCTGCACTTGAAGGCGGCGGGCAAACACGTCCACAACCCGTGGTATTTTGCTTAGCCCCACGATATGGCCATTTGGGATATACGCCACGTGGGCCTTGCCAAAAAAAGGCAATAAATGATGCTCGCAAAGAGAATAAATCTCGATGTCTTTTACAAGTACCATCTCACTATATTCCTCTTTGAACATGGCGGAGCGCAAAATTGCTTCGGCATCCATGCCATACCCCTGGGTGAGAAACTGCATTGCCTTTGCGGCCCGTTCGGGGGTTTTAGACAAGCCTTCCCGGTGGGCATCTTCGCCTGTTTTTGCCAAAATGGAGCGGTAGTCATGCGTGAGGTTGTCCGTCATTTCGGCATTGTATTTATCTTTCCGGGAATAGGACATAGTCAGCGTTTTCAAGGTGGTGGAATATTACATGGTGAAAGTAAGTGTTAGACTGGTGAGAAACACAAAGTTGCCCGTTTTGTTGCCAACGTTTTTTTTTGCAGTGCTTATGCAAAGCGCGTAACAAATGGCTGGAGGGAAGCCGCGCCGAGGGATAGCCCGTTTATTCACCGAAGTATTCGGCGAAGATGTTTTCAGTTTCACAAAGCCTGATGCAGTGCAATACACAATCCTCGATATGCGGCTCCAATTGTTGCCAGAAAAACATGGCCAACATTTCCGTCGTGGGCTGCACGTTCTTTGGAATGAAATCCACATCGAGGTTCAGGTTGGAATGGTCCACCTTGTCAATGATAGTACGGTTGATAATCCGGCTCAGCAGCTTGACATCCATGACGAAGCCAGTGACGGGGTTGGGGATGCCTTTCACGGTGACGAAAAGCTCGTAATTGTGGCCATGCCAGTTGCGGTTAGCACATTTGCCAAATGTGGCGAGGTTCTCCTCCTCGCTCCAGCTTTCCACCCATAGTTTGTGGGCGGCATTGAATCGTTCTCTTCTCGTCAGGTAAACCATTGTTTCAGTCCGGCAGTCATCAGTCCGGCAGTCAAAAGATAAACTGACAGGCAGGAAAACTGCCTATTGAAATAAGGGGGCAAATGTACGAAAAACTGATTTTCCCATCTCTCCTGTCTTTTTCTGAACTTCGCCGCTTCCATAATCCGTTTCAGATTTTCCAAAAATCCGAAACTGCAAAACAGCGATACTGTGAGTTTACGCATCGCCGCCATCATCCCAGCCTTTAATGAAGAATCGTCCATCGGCCGTGTGCTCGGCGATATTCCAAAAGGGCTGGTGCAGGAAGTGGTGGTTTGTAACAATGGTAGCAATGACCGCACGGCGGAGGTCGCCCGTGCGCACCATGCCACTGTTGTGGAGCAACCGCTGCCCGGTTACGGCAATGCCTGCCTGAAGGGCATGGAATACCTCCGGCAAAAGCCGCCGGGTCAGCAGCCGGACATCGTCGTTTTTCTCGACGGCGACTATTCCGACCATCCGGAAGAAATGCCACTTTTACTGCATCCCATTTTGGAGGAGGGCTGCGATATGGTCATTGGCAGCCGCGCCCTTGGCCGTTTGGAGCCAGGAGCCATGCAGCCCCAGCAAATTTTTGGCAACTGGCTCGCCACCAACCTCATCCGGCTGTTCTTCCGCTACCATTTTACCGACCTCGGCCCGTTCCGGGCTATAAAATGGGACGCGCTGGTCTCGCTGAACATGCAGGATAAAAATTACGGCTGGACGGTGGAGATGCAGGTGAAAGCCGCCATAATGAAACTGAAGTGCATGGAAATTCCCGTTAGCTACCGCCGCCGCACCGGCGTATCGAAAATCTCGGGCACCCTGAAAGGAAGCATCCTCGCCGGGCACAAGATTTTGTGGACGATTTTTAAGAGTATTTGATGACTAATCATTGCAGCTTCCTTCATATCCCCTCAAAAAGCGCTGGTATTTTGAGGGGATACTTTTTTTATTCTTCAACACACAGTGGCCGCTATAATGCACATGAAAGGCAAATCTTAGTGAACTTCGTCCGGCAATTCAAAAAAAGCCTGCAAAATGAAAAAATTTATTCTGTACGGGTTCATGGTGCTGCTCTTTGGGGTGGCGCTGTGGTGGGTGCTGTCGCAAAAATCCAGCGAGGCCATACAGAGCACCAAGGCCGAATTCACGATGGAGGCCGGGCGGCTGTACCACGAATTTTGGGCAAACGAGGCCGAAGCCAATGAAAAGTATTTGAACAAAATCATCCGGGTAAGTGGCGAGGTTGTGGATTTTTCAGCGGAAGGAAAGC
>SCUG01000724.1 GCA_004297645.1 Saprospiraceae bacterium
GAATGAGGCAATTGCCAAATTTCGGAAAGAGCATATCATTGAAAACAGGGAGGCGCAGAAGTTGCATTATCACGCTTTGCATTGACAGGTTTAGCAGGTTTCTATCAAACCTGCTAAACCTCCTAAACCCAAAAGTTATTTACCACCCCTTGCTAAGGCTGCATCAAAACCCATCATCCGTGGGCCGCAAAAAATTTCTGTATGAAGCCAGACGCGTGGAACCGCATGAACCACCTTGGAAAATGCGGCGTGCCATTTCTCTTTATCACCGGTTTCGAAGACCCGCAACCGCTGCTATTCCGGCTGGAGGAATTGGACCGGGAAGCAATTATTTATGCCCTTCCAGGCCAAGCCCCCACAGAGGGCATTCCGTTTAATGGCCCCTGGTTATTGAAAAAATACCCACAATCCTTTTCGAGCTACCGGCAGGGATTTGACCTGATACAGCAGCACATCGCCAACGGTGACACTTTTTTACTCAACTACACCTGCGCCACGCCCGTGGAAACCAACCTCAGCCTGCGCGAGATTTTCCGGCACAGCCGGGCCAAATACAAGCTGCTGTTCAAAGACAGGTTCGTTTGTTTCAGCCCTGAAACTTTTGTGCAAATAAACAGCAGCGGCACCATCCGAACCCACCCCATGAAAGGCACCATAGACGCCAGGATGCCGGATGCCGCCAACCTGATTCTCAACGACCGGAAAGAAACCGCTGAGCACTACACCATCGTGGATTTGTTGCGCAACGACCTGAGCCAGGTGGCTAAAGGCGTGCGGGTGGAGCGGTTTCGCTACCTCGATAAAATAGATAGCATTGAAAAGCCTTTGCTACAAGTCAGCTCCGAAATAGCGGGCGCTTTGCCGGCTGGCTGGCCAGCCCATTTGGGCAGCATTTTTAAAACACTGCTCCCAGCCGGCTCCGTCAGCGGCGCTCCCAAGAAAAAGACCCTGGAAATCATTGCCCATGCCGAGAACCGGCCACGAGGTTTTTATACCGGCGTTTTCGGCATTTTCGATGGGCAGAGCGTGGACTCCAGCGTCATGATTCGTTTTATTGAAAAAACGGAAAATGGATTGGTTTACCAAAGTGGCGGCGGCATCACCTGCTTCAGCGACCCCGCTGCTGAGTACCAGGAAATGATTGATAAAGTGTACCTCCCATTGCCAAAACACTCCACCCTTAATCCCGAAAAAAAGGTGCTCCATGTTGCTGATTGAAACCATCAGGGTACACGGCCGGCAATTCGAAAACCTCGAATACCACAACCGCCGGGCGCAACAGGCACAGTCTGTTTTGTTCAGCAATGCTGTGCCGCTGGCTTTTGAGGAACTGCTGCACGTGCCGGAGAATCTTGGCACTGAAACCTTCAAATGCCGTGTGACTTATGACGAAAAAATCCGGCTGGTAGAATTTATACCTTATTTTCCCCAGCCAATTCGCACACTCCAACTCGTCGAAAACAACGGCATCGAATATCCTTTTAAACACGCCAATCGCACTGCGCTGGAAGACATGCGCAAAGGCAGCACCGCCCATGATGTAATCATTGTAAAAAACGGCCTCCTCACAGATGCTACTTTTGCAAACATCGCATTTTGGGATGGCACCCATTGGATAACGCCCGCCCTGCCACTGCTGCCCGGCACCCGCAGGGCGCAATTGCTCGACGCCGGCGTGCTCCGGCTGGCGGACATTCGTCCGCAAGACCTGAACCGCTTTCAATGCGCCAGGCTCCTGAACGCCCTACTGGTTTTTGAGGAAACCCCGGTAATTCCCATCAGTGACATTTTTCAATGACCTGAGAATTGAGACCTGAGACCATAGACTAAACATGTCTTCCCCGAAGGGGCAGCGACGGTTCAAATAATTTGAGTACCAGGTTTTATAAGTAGTCAGGGTGATTTATTCGACACTTTTTCGGGGCGCATTTGTACCGGCGGCTTTAGTCGCTGAGGCGATTCGGCGACTAAAGCCGCCGGTACATCAAGAGTCGAATAATTCAACCGAACTACTTATTTCGACCTCATGCACCGAAAACCAACTGGTAAAAATATCTTTGCATGATTTTCCATTAGATTGCACAACACAAATTACGCAGCCACTCATGAAATACCTTCTCTTCCCAATCATCGTGATATTATTTCTCATAGCCTGCAAAAATGACCCGGCACCAGGCACAGGCTCCTCGTCCAATGCCAACCCGCCACAAGCGACACCTCCCATCACCGAGACAAAAATGATGGTAGATAGTGTCACGGGCAAAGCCTATGATGTGCAGCGGCCGGTAAATGCCATCAGCACGGCGATATCCGACACACCTACGGCGACCAAAGACGCCGTGCAGCCCCATGCTGAACCCCCGGAAGCTGCCTCCCCACAGTCCAAGCGCATCGTGCATGCGCTCACCCAGGATTATTGGGTCATCTGGGGCCTCAGCCGCATTGGCCAAAAAGCCAACCGCCCCCACCAAGGC
>SCUG01000725.1 GCA_004297645.1 Saprospiraceae bacterium
TCAATATCGGAAAGGAGGCTGCTCGCTCCAATCCGAAAGCGTTCGGAGGTGAGCCAGTCGTTGCCCAATTCTTCTTTTATCAAAATCAGCCACTCCAGCGCCTCTTTGGCAGTGCGGATGCCACCGGCGGGTTTGAAGCCTACCTTGTGGCCGGTGCGCTCGCAATATTCGCGGATGGCCCGCGCCATGACGATGCCCACGGGGATGGTGGCGTTCACGCTTTCCTTGCCAGTGCTGGTTTTGATAAAATCGGCGCCTGCCATCATGCACACGTGGCTGGCTTTCGCTACGTTGGTCAGGGTGGCCAGTTCGCCGGTAGCCAGAATCGTTTTCAGGTGGGCTTCGCCGCAGGCCTTGCGGAAAGCCGACACTTCATCGTACAGGGCCTGCCAGTTGCCCGTCAGCACGTGGGCGCGGCTGATGACGATGTCAATTTCTGCGGCACCGGCTTCCACAGAAGTGCGGATTTCGGCTACCTTTTGCTCGAATGAAATTTGCCCGGCGGGAAACCCCGTGGAAACGGCGGCGACGGGAATGCCGGAGCCTTTCAGCGCTTCCACCGCCGGTTTTATCAGGTTTTGATAAACGCAAACGGCGGCTACGTGGAGGTTCAGCCCTCCCACTCCGAGGCTGTCGAGTAAATCCTGGCGAACGGGCTGGCGGGCTTTGGCGCACAGCCGCTGCACATTGCCCGGCGTGTCGTCGCCGGCGAGGGTAGTGAGGTCTATGCAAGAGGCTGCTCGCAGCAGCCAGGCGGCCTGCCATTGTTTTTTGACGGAGCGGCGTTTGGAGAAAGTGGCGGCCCTACGCTCCACAGCGCTGCGGTTTACCCGAATATTATCTATGATGTCCAAATGGAGCGGCGTCCCCGGATTCCCTTCGCGGACGTGGGGATGAGGTTTCTCGCCGTTTTCCCGCGGGTTGGCTTTATTTTTTACGATCATGGCCATTCTTTTTTATTGTCTCACACTGATTGCCATGGGGTGTTTTTTTTGGAATAACAGTTAGCGATTCCTTTCCCGGCCAGAAAAGCCGCCCCAAGTTAAGGATAATCGCCGGGGTAAAATACAAAACCCCGAACCATCGATGATGGAAGATTCGGGGTTTGTGGAGCTAAGGGGCTACGTTTTCCCGCCGCTGCGCCAGGAAAAAGCCGCCAAAGGCGGGAAGACACTTGCGCCTTCGGCGCAATAAATAAAATTTGAACGCAAAGACGCAAGAACGCAAAGAACTAAATACAACTCTGCGTCCTTGCGTCCTTGCGTTTAATTATCTCAGCGTCCAATTATTTCGTCCCGTTTTTCTCTATTGACTTTTGATGGAGCCTTTGCGTGCTGCAACTTGTCTGACTTGACTTTGGCTGATTACTAACCTGGCGAAGCCCGCACCAGCGGGACAACGGGCGGCAGGGGAAAATTACCGGCAATTAGTTGGTCCTAAATTGCGCATAAGTGCCTATACGCCATGCGGCGAAAATGCTGCTTTTACTTCGACAGGTACTTGGCCACGCCTTCGTGGGTAGCCTTCATGCCCTGCTCTCCTTTGTGCCAGTTGGCGGGGCAAACTTCGCCATGTTTTTCGTTGAACTGAATGGCGTCGAGAATGCGGATGGCTTCCTCCACGCTGCGGCCCAGCGGCATGTCGTTGACCAATTGGTGGCGCACCACACCTTTTTTGTCAATGATGAAAAGGCCACGGTACGCTACCAATTCCCCTTCGACAGAAAGTTGGTCGTCTTCATCAAGCCACATTTCACCAGACAGTACGTCGTAGCTGGACGAGATGGTTTTGTTGGTGTCGGCCACGATGGGGTAGGTGATGCCCTGAATGCCGCCGAGGTTTTTGGCCAGGTGCAGCCAGGCCCAGTGCGATTGCTCGGTGTCGGTGGAGCATGCAATCAATTGGGCATCTCTTTCTTCAAAGTCCTTCAGCTTAGCCTGAAAGGCAAACAGTTCGGTGGGGCAGACGAAGGTGAAGTCTTTGGGATAGAAAAACAACACGATGTATTTCTTTCCGATGTAATCGCCCAGTTTGAAATTTTCAATGATTTCAGTACCGTTAACGACAGCCTTAGCTTCGAATTCCGGTGCTTCTTTTCCTACTAATACCATGAGTTAAATGCTTTTTAGGTTATGATTGATTTGTGTTGATAGCAATAGGGAAGGACAACGCCCGAAAGCCATTTTGGTTCGCGAAAATCGTCGCCCGGTCGCACAAGGTTAGAGGAAATTGAGCAATCAAAAACAGCGCTGCTCAAGGGAGCACAAATGTAGGAATGTCTGCGGGTTCAGTCATTGTGGATTCGAAATAAATCACCCGGTGCCGGTTTGCTATTGACCGGGTGACTCAAAAGTCACCCGGTCAATATTACGCCATAGTTTTTCAGTCTTTCCCTGGATACTCCAGTTGCTGGATTTGCCGCCAGGTAACCAGCCTGATGCCGTTTTCGGCAAGCCGTTTTTTGAAATCCCCGCTGACCATGACGTCATAGTCGCGTTGCCGCCAGGCTGCCCCAAAGTCAGGGTGGCCGGCAGCTACGGCCTGCATCTCCTCGTTGTCGTGCGCCAGGTGTACGATGATTTCGTTGAGGCCGGGTTGGAGTTTGCCGGCGATGCCTGTGTAAAACGAGGGCCAGCCTTCGGCAGCGATTCCGGGGTTCATCATGTACAAATTATCCACCGGAATCACCCCCGGCATGGCTGATGCGGGAGGTGCCCCGCTCGCCGCATCGTTGGCCCGCAGCGGCACGAAAACCGGAATGCCATACTCGCGCCCAACTTTGAGGTAAGCTGCAAAAAATTCCGGCGTGGCGAAGAGCGTCCCCATGTGGCTGTCGAGATGGCTGGGCTTTATGCCAAAGGCCAGCGCCCGCTCCACTTGGGCGCGGATTTCCCGCTCCACTTCATCCGGTGTGGCGTGTTGCACCACCTCCTCCACACTCGCATAAAAGTAGCCGCCGGGGCCTAACAGTCCGGGGGTTTCTGCCGCAGGCAGTGCGCCGCCCCATTTGTAGTATTCCCACTCGGCTGTAAGCGTCAGGTGGAGGCCGAAGTCCATTCCGGGGTGCGCTGCCGCGTAGGCGGCAATTTCAGGGAACCAAGGGCAGGGCACCATGATGCTCGACGAGCTGATGCCGCCACCTTCGAATGCGGCAATGGTGGCGGCGTTGACCGAATGAGCTGCACCGGCGTCATCGGCGTGGATGATGAGGAGTTTGGCGCCAGCGTCATAGCCCAGCCGGGCGGCTAAGGTTTGCTGGCCTTCGGCGGCAATAGTGGTAAGTGCCACCAAAAGAGCCGCAAGTAGGTTTTTGAACTGTATCATGCGTGTATCATTTATTGAAAATGCGGTGTTTCTCCCGGATTGAAAATTAGATGGCCTTTGTGCTCGCAAGAATACGCATAAATTTGCTACCTTCCATCCCGGCACGACAGCTTGGTTGTCTGCTGGCTGTCCATCGTTGGCCGGTGTGACCTCCACTGCTTTTCGAGTCAAAACCCAAAATAAAAAAAACAAGTATCCCCTCATAAATTAATGGGAGTTTTCCAAAATTACGCAGTCTTTTCGAGCGGCAGGGTTTTGAACCCTGCGTTTCGGGTACGAAAACGCAGG
>SCUG01000726.1 GCA_004297645.1 Saprospiraceae bacterium
GCTCTTCCGATCTCCAAACAATGCTATGAAACCTACGCCGGCACTGATGCTGAAGTTCAGTCCCCTCATCCACAAAGCTAAGATGCCACCGATGGCGGAGAATGGAATAGCCGTGTAAATAAGCAGCGCCTGTTTTGCAGAACCAAAGGCCATATAGAGCAAAGCGAAAATGAGGACGAGCGCAACAGGAACGGCAATTTGCAATCGCTTGGTGGCTTGCACGAGATTTTCGAACTGCCCGCCAAAGGTGAAATAATAACCGGCCGGAAGTTTTACCTGCTTGACTAACTTTTGTGAAATTTCATCCACCACACTTTTTACATCCCTGCCGCGCACATTGATGCCGAGTACAATTCTTCGCTTGGCATCCTCCCGGCTGACTTGTGCCGGGCCATTTATATAATCAATGGTTGCCACCTGCTGTAAAGGAATTTGCCGCCCACCGTCAAGCGGAATGTAGAGGTTTTTTACATCGTCAATATCACGGCGCTGGGTTTCGCTAAGGCGGACCACCAAATCAAACCTGCGTTCATTTTCAAAAACCAAACCTGCGCTTTCACCCGCGAAGGCAGTGCGAACAATGCGGTTGAGGTCTTTAACATTCAAACTATACTGCGACATCCGGTCGCGATTGTAAACGATAGTGATTTGGGGCAAGCCGCCTACCTTTTCAATTTTTGGAGCGCCTGCACCCTCTACCGTAGCAATAACTTTTGCTGTTTTGCCAGCATAATGGGCGAGGGAATCAATGTTCTCTCCAAATATTTTCACAGCTATATCCTGCTTGACCCCCGTCATCAATTCGTTGAAACGCATCTGGATGGGCTGCGATGCTTCAAAGAAAACGCCGGGAATGATTTGCAATGCCTTAATCATCGTGTCCTGCAAGGTTTCCCGGCTGTGCGCCGATGTCCATTCGCTTTGGTCTTTCAGAACAGCCGTTACATCCGTGGCTTCCACCGGTTCGGGGTCGGTAGGGATTTCTGCGGTACCGGTTTTACCTATCACCTGTGTTACTTCGGGAAACTGCATTAAGATTTTTTCCACCTTTAAAGCATTATCAATGCTCTGAGAAAGCGATGAACCCTGAGGGAGGATGCAACTGAATGTAAAATCGCCTTCTTCCAATGTGGGAATAAATTCGCCTCCCAATCGGGAAAACACGAAAACGGAACAGGCAAAAAGGAAAATGGAAATTCCTATCACGACTGATTTGAGGCGGATGGCAAAATTGATGACCGGGTTATAAAGGCGCTGGAAAAAATTCATCAGCCAGTCGCTGATGTTTTTTTTATGGGTTGTTTTTTTGGAAATGAGCAATGCACTCATCATCGGCACATAAGTAAGGGATAAAATCAGCGCCCCGATGATGGCGAATGAAACCGTCATTGCCATGGGCCGGAACATTTTTCCTTCAATGCCTATCAGCGTTAGAATGGGGATATAAACAATCAGGATAATCATTTGCCCGAAAGCGGCGGAGTTTGCCACACCGGATGAAGCCGTATAAACTTCATCATCCATTTCCCCTTTATCAAGCACTGATTTGCCCACGTGATGATGATGGCTTTGATAGATGCGGTGCAGGATTGCTTCCACAATTATCACTGCTCCATCCACTATCAACCCGAAATCAATCGCACCGAGCGACATCAAGTTTCCGCTTACTCCAAACAAATTCATCATGATGATGGCAAACAACATGGAGAGCGGGATCAAAGATGCTACAATCAGCCCTGCTCGGAGATTGCCGAGAAAAAGAACGAGCACAAAAACTACAACCAAAGCGCCTTCTAATAAATTACGCTCAACGGTTTCAATGCTTTTATCCACTAATGCAGTGCGGTCGAGATAAGGCTCGATGGTTACGCCTTCCGGTAAAGATTTTTGTATGGAAGGGATTTTTTCTTTAACAGCCGCAACCACTTCGGCACTGTTGGCGCCCTTGAGCATCATCACCACACCACCCACTACTTCGCCTTCGCCGTTGCGTGTCATGGCGCCATAGCGGATAGCGCTGCCGAGTTGCACCTCAGCAACATCGCGGATCTTTGTAGGCGTTCCGTTCTTGTTGGTCTTCACCACAATTTTTCCGATGTCTTCCAGCGAAGAAACCAAACCGATGCCACGGATGAAATAAGCGTTCGGCTTTTTATCAATGTATGCCCCCCCGGTGTTTTCATTGTTTTTTTCCAATGCATCAAACACGTCGGGGATAGTTACATCCATGCTCTTTAATTTCACGGGGTCAACGGCCACTTCATACTGCTTGAGCTTCCCGCCAAAGCTGTTTACTTCGGCAATGCCGGGCGTTCCCAATAACCTGCGGGCAACAATCCAATCCTGCATGGTGCGTAAATCAGAGGCGTTGTATTTGTCTTCGTAACCGGAATCAGTCCGCAAAATGTATTGGTAAATTTCTCCAAGCCCTGTACTTACAGGACCTAATTCAGGGGAACCGGCACCGGGAGGAATTTCGCCTTCTGCTTCCCGGAGCCTTTCATTTACCAATTGCCTTGCGAAGTAGATGTTCACTTTGTCTTCAAAAACAATCGTTACCACGCTCAGGCCAAAACGAGAGATGGAACGGATTTCCATCCTGCCGGGAAGTGTTGCCATGCTCCGCTCGATGGGTGCAGTTACAAATTGTTCCACTTCTTGAGCTGCAAGCGTTGGTGAAACTGTAATCACCTGCACCTGGTTGTTGGTGATGTCAGGCACCGCATCAATGGGAAGTTGCGTGAGCGAGTAGCTCCCGTAAATAATGAGCACAAGGGTGAACAGCCCGATAGCGGGTTTATTCTCGATTGAGAATGAAATGATTTTGTTTATCATCAGGATCAGCAACTATTTTTTTTGAAAAATGAATACAAGATTGCCGCTGCACCGGCGGGTGCAAGAGCAAGTTCATCCCATCAAGGCGGGATGTTTCAAAAAAAAGTTAGCTGATTTTTGGCGGCTGCCAGATGGAGAGATAAACCTCCTGGATAAAAGAGGAATTGTAAAAAGCAATTTTTTTCGTGGAAGAAATTGCCGGTTTTGAAATGGTTGGCGTGAAATGCAAAGTAGTAACAACTGAACCGCAGCAGGCGCAGGTGCAAAGCGGGCTGCAAAGGTCGTTGCCATGCTGGTGCCCCGTGGTTTGGCTGGCAGATTGCACGGCGGAACTGGTTTCACTGGAAAGACGCCCATGCCCGGAATCGCCGTCGCTGCACGGGAGGCAGGAGAGCGCTATCAGGTACAAGGCGAATATGTGGCAAAACCATTTCATGCGGCAAAAGTAACGGAAAGGTTTGGGAAAAGTTACTTAGGTAGTTTTCCGGCAGCATTGGCGCAGCCATCTGAGCACAAATGTACCGGCGGCTTTAGTCGCCGGGCGAGCACGTTCGGCGGCTAAAGCCGCCGGTACAAATGCTATTCTGTTTTTATAGGGTACTGCTTCTTGAATACTTCAACAAACAAAGGATATTTGCCCAGGATGCCATTGTGTTTTGCATTTTCGGCTGTCATCCGGTGCTTCGTTATTTCAACTGTGAAGGTTAGCGTTCCCTGCTTTTTGGTGTCATATTTAAAAGTGAACGCCCTTTCCTCCAATGGCTTCAGGTTATTATCCGAAAGTTTTTTGGCAACCGGATACCATTGCCATTCTTCACCTATCCGGTGTTGTTCTTCCTTGAAAATATTGCCCTGGCCATCCATCAACCGGAACGTGATCAAAAAGAACCGCTCCGGGTCGCCAGTTGGTACAGAATGTCCTGCGAAGCTGTTTTTTACTTTGAGCGAGTAATTGATTGTTTCCCCGGCCGAATACACTTTCTTCATGCTGCTTTCTTTGATTTCCAGGCTTTCCAGCTTCTTTGCTTCCGTATCAAAAAACTTGGGAATACCGGAACCTGGGAAATTATGAAAATGCGATAACCGCCTTTTCATTCCGGGCGAAACAGGACGCTCTGTTTCGGGCATGTGGCAGGAAATGCAGGTTTTGCCGCTCTTTTTTGCCCAGTTATTATTCCACTCGTCACCCGTTTCAAAGGTGCAAACCAAAACCGGGTTTAGCTCATCTACCACATTGTGGCAACCTACACATAATTTCTCCGAAAGGAATTCAAGGTCTTTAATGGTTTTATGCGGCGCAGATATAGCCCCGATGGTACCAATCACCTTCCCATCCCGAACATGGCACGTTGCGCAGGTAATGCTTTCCAATTGCAGTTTTTTGTCAAAATGGGGATTGGGTTCTTTTAACGGGGTTTTATAATCTCCGTTCATCAGGCCCTTTACTATAAACGCCTGCTGGTTCTGCAAGGGCGTGTGGCAATTTAGACAAGCGAGGATGTCATCTTTTTTCCATTCCGCCTGAAACTGTAAATCCTGAAATGCAACGGCATGGGTGGAATGCTTCCATTCCTTATAGATTTCCTGGTGACAGGCGCCACAGGATTCTGCACTGATGGATGTAAGTCCCACGGGGATTTCCTGGTGGGGGATGGCTTTCTCCCAGTGTTTGGTCAAAGGGAAAAAAACATCAGCGGGTTTTTCCTTTGGCGCCTCCTTGCAATCGGGCAGCGCCAGTAAAAAGTAAAAAGCAAGAATGCCACTTGTGATTAGAAGTCGTTTATCCATCCGTACCAGATGTTTTGCTCTAATTCCATGATTGCTTTTGAAAACTATGTTCTCAGGCATTTTAAAACCTGGTTTTTATTTCCGGGTTAAATACCCCATCAAGGCACTACCCAGGAAAATAAAGACGATGCTGACGATGCTTCCAATTCCAAGAAGGGGAGCAAAGGTTAAACCATGACCAACCGTACAGCCTGCTGCCATGCTTGCTGATGCACCAAGCCCAAATCCTCCGGCTAACCTCTCCCCGATAATCTTTGGTTTGGGAAGGGTAAAATGTTTTTCCTTTTTACGGGAACTCCAAAAAGCCCCCAAAGGAATCCCCAACACAAATAGCAATCCCCAGGAGAGTGAAAGGTCCACCATGTCTATCGCTCCGGGAATGACAGACATTCCATAAGGAGTATGTGAAAGTATCGCAGACATCCAGGCTGACACACCTAAAACACCAATGCTAAATCCTGTTTTTTTCCAGCCCCAAACAGCTCCACCAGGTTTGTTATCCGCTTTCCTTAACAAAATTGAAATTAAAACAAGCGCTAAGGCGCTGACCATTGTAGCGGCGATGAGTGTGGTTGTTTTTGATGGAGAAAACTGCCAGATAGGATTCTGACTAAAACTGAAACTTTGTGCGGCTTTTTTGACAAATGCCAGGGAACCTTTTTCGAGGACATATACTCCAGTGATAAAACCGGCTACTGCGAAGACTGCCCCGCTATTTTTCTCCCCGATTTTATAGAAAATTCCCGCACCACATCCTGCTGTGTAATGCATGAATATTCCAAATGAAAAGCCACCTAAAACATTTCCCACTAAGTACAGAGGGGGCAGGTGGATGTTATTGATTAAGGCGTTTGCCGGTTCATAGTAAGTGAGTGATGAGAAGAGGGCAGGTAAAACAACTATCTGAATGAGGATAGCCAGGATATAGCTTTTCAGTTTTGTGGTGTCCTTTTTTCTGGTCACGCTGGAAAACCCGGAATTCATGCAAAACTGCCCCTTGACAGAAACGTATCCATAGGCAAAGCCGATTATTATTGCAGGGAAAATCATACAAAAAAAGTGAGGTTTGGAAACGTTAGAAAAAACCAGCTCTAAAGCCGGAGCCCAAGGCGGACAGCGGTGGCGCCTTTTTGAAAAGTGTCACCGCCCGGTGTCAGTTCTTCCATGTCCCGTCGGTTTGCAATTTGTGGTCGAGGTAGGTTTCTTCGAGCCGCACGGCGTCGAAGCCGTTGGCCATGAGCAGTTGCACTGCCTCGTCGGCCAAGGTGCAGAAAGGCCCCCGGCAGTAAGCGATGATAGTCAGGTGGCGGGGCAGTTCGCCGAGGCGTTCCGGCAACTCTTCCATGGGGATGGAGCAGGCATCCGGCAGATGCCCGGCGGCAAATTCGTCTGCCGGGCGAACGTCGAGAAACAGCACTTGCCCCCCGGCGGGCAGGGCTTCGACCGAACGGCTTCGTGGGCCGTCCATTTTCTGGCGAAACTGCTGCAACGTCAATTGCACGGCAGGCTCCTGCTCCAGCGCCAAATCCCGCAAGGCTTTCCAGGCAACGTAAGCCTTGCGCCCGTTCAGCGAGTAGCGGATGAAATTGCCCTCCCGCCGGGACTTCACGAGGTGGGCATTTCTCAACAACTGCAAGTGATGCGAAGCATTGGCGACGGTGATGGCGGTTTGCGTGGCGATTTGCTCGACGGTCTTTTCGCCGTTGGCCAGCAGGTCGAGGATTTCCAGCCGGTTGGCGCTGCCAAAGGCTTTGGTCAAACCTGCGATGGCGGTGTAGATGCTGTCTTTAAAGGCTCGTTTTTCCATCAGTTTTATTTTAAAACAAGTATTCAAACAAATACTTGAATGGATTGTTTTCGGTGAAAAATGAGATTCTCCGTGATTTCGTGTGCCCACACGAAATCAGGAAGAACCACCTATTTGGATGGGGCGGCTCCTTTGACCCTCACCTTTTTCCTGGAAGGAAATATCTCGCACTTCCCAAGGAGATTTAATCCCCGATGCCAATTGAAATAATTTTTTGCTGTTCATGGGGGCATAGCTGCGGCTTGAGTAACCTTGCCCACACCGATCATCATAGAGCCAAATTTTCGATAATTTTTAAGTATGCGAATTTACTTTTGCCTGCAAAAACTGGGAATTATGCGCAATGTCTGCAACGAATAAACTATCAAGCTATTGGTCATTCGTGATTGACGGACATTGATGGGTCATGGCACAATTTAACACGAAGGGGCGATTGACCAAAGTCAACCGCCCCTTGTTGGTGCCGGTTTCCGGCCAATTCTAATCTCAATCAGAACGGGCTTGAAAGTGCGGGGTTGGAGATGTATGTGGTGTCCGTCAGTGTTTTCAGGAAAGCTAACAAGTCGCTTTTATCTTTTGGTGAGAGGTGCTTGCCGCCGAGGTGTACCGACTTCATGAGTGGGTCCACGGTTTCCGACATGTGCAGGCCCTCGCTATAAAAATTTATGACTTGTTCGAGGGTTTCGAAACGGCCGTCGTGCATGTAAGGGCCGGTGAGTTCGATGTTGCGCAAGGTAGGGGCTTTGTATTTCCCTAAATCATAGGGGCTGTTAGTAATATCAAAGCGACCGGGTTCGGGGTTGGCGTCGAGGGCGTTGTTGTGGAAGTCGTTGTCGGTGAAAAGGATGCCGCCGTGGCAATGGAAGCAGTCGGCTTTTTCGGTGAAAAACAAGTCGTAGCCGTTGAGTTCTTCATCGGTGAAAAACACGCCGCTGTTCTGGTCGAGTACTTTGTCGTATTTCGAATTGCCCGAAATCATCGTGCGTTCGAACTGTGCCAGGGCATTGGCAGCAAGCTGGTTGGTGATGGTATCGGTGCCGAAGGCCTCGTAAAACAGACGCGGGTAGTCGGGATGGTTTTGCAGGCGGCTGAGATTAGCGTGGAAAAAATCCTTCACCTCGAACAGCATGATGTCTTCCAGCTTGCCCTGTACCTTGCCGTTCCAGAGGAAGTTTTTGCTCCAGCCGAGGTTGATATGGGGAATAACGTTTGGGTCGGAGGTGAATGAATGGGACTGAATATGGCAGGTGGCGCAGGCTTTTGCGCTGTCCTGATGCAGCGCGGGGTCGTAATAAAGCATCCGCCCCAACTTCACGCCCTGCACCGTCATGGGGTTGGTGGCCGGAATATCGAGGATGGGGAAAAAGGCCGG
>SCUG01000727.1 GCA_004297645.1 Saprospiraceae bacterium
TAGCCTGAATAATACTCCACGAGCCTGCTCTTGTGAAATGAAGCATTCAGAAAACGCCACCCCTCCAGCAGGTAGCGCCATTTCGGAGCTTTGTTCACGATGAGCAGTTCGAGCTGCCCATCGTTGAGTTTTGCCGGCGGCACGATGCTAAAGCCATACCCGTAAATCGGGGCATTGGCCACTTCCACCAGCAGGCAGGTGCGCTGGAATCTGTGGCCATCTATGTCTATTTCTACCGGCAGCATTTTGTATTTTAGGGTCTCTTCGACAGCAAATTTGAAATAACCCCAAAGGCCTCTGACCTTACTGCCGTGAATCCTCCTCGCCACTATGGCATCGAAGCCAATACCAGACAAGTTAACAAAAGTCATTTCATTCATCTGGCAAGTATCTATGCAAATGACCTGGCCGGTGTTGAGGTGCCGGATAGCCTTCTCCACATTGCGGCCTATGCCGAGGTGGGTGGCAAAGCCATTACCGGAGCCGCATGGCAGCACGCCCAGCACCGTTTTGGTGCCAATCAACTGGCCAGAAATTTCATTCACTGAGCCATCGCCGCCGCAGGCTACAACCATGAAACAGCCCGCCTCCACAGCTTCCCGCGCCAGTTCGATGGCGTGGCCGGCATATTGTGTATAGCATAGCTCATGGCTAAACTGCTCATGGCCGAGGTTGTCCCCGATGAGTTTCGGAAGGTTGCGCTTGCGGTTGGTGCCGGAAAGCGGGTTGGCTATGAATCGAATCTTTTTCACTTAAAAACGAAATACCTGAACATCAGAAAATTGATGGCTAAGCCGGTAAAAGTAGCGACTATCATTTTGGAAAAAATGTACGGTATGCCCAGATTTTCTGTCAGCAGCCAAACGCCCGATGTGTTGAGCACCAGACTGAGGCCACTGGCTAATGCATACCGCAAAGCCTGCCGGTGCCAATGGCGGCGGCGCACGTTGAACACCCACCGGCGGCAAATCAGGAAACTCACTACTGCTCCGCAAAATGCGCCCGTGGCATTCGACCATGCATACCAAACTCCGAAAACCTCCGTCAGCAGTATGGTCACCAGGAAATCAATACCGGTAGCGGAGAGGGCAGCAATTTGGGAACGCACCCAGGAGAGAAACAACGGCGTCTTTTCGGTCTGTGCTTTGGCGTTCAAAAGTTTAATTTTTGTATCCCCTCATAAATTAATGGGAGTTTTCCAAAATTACGCAGTCTTTTCGAGCGGCAGGGTTTTGAACCCTGCGCTTCAGTTACGAAAACGCAGGGTTCAAAACCCTGCCGCTCGAAATACCAGCATTTTTTGAGGGGATACTAATTTTTCACCAAAAATAAAATCCAGACATGCAATAAAAGGCAGGCATAAACCCCTGCCAGCACATCGTCCATCATGACCCCCCAGCCGCCCGGCAGGCTTTCCATGCGGCGGATGCCGAGCGGTTTCCAGATGTCGAATACCCGGAACAGCACAAAGGCGAGGGCCAAGTTATTCAAAGAAAAAGGCGCCCCCAGCATGGCTATCCAAACGCCAACCATCTCATCTACCACCACTTTGGAGGGGTCGTGGCCCCAAACCGGCTCCACCCTTGCGGCAGCGGCAACACCCAGGAAAAAGAAACAACCGATGAGCGGCAGCAGCCACCCGGCTTGTTCCCATCCCCCGTCGAACGGCACCTGGCAAAAGCCATGCAAGGCCCAAAGTACCAAAGCCGCCAACAACGCACCGGCAGTTCCGGGCGCAAAGGGGCTGTATCCGCTGCCAAAACCAGAGGCTATGATTTTCCAAAACATGACGAATAGGCAAATTGAGAAATGAGAATGGTGGCCACCATTCTCATTTCTCAATTCTCCATTCAATAGTAGTAGTCCATCCCCAAGTGGGTGATCAACTCCTCGCCCATGAGGTGGCGCAGGGTGTTGAGCAGTTTCTCCTGCTGCACGAAGATGTCGTGCTGTGCGTGCAAACCTGCGCCTGCCTGTGGCGATTTGAAGTAGAACGACAGCCATTCCTGAATGCCGTAAAGTTCAGAGCGCTTTGCGAAGTCCATGAGCAGCGCAAGGTCGAGCACGATGGGTGCGGCGAGGATGCTGTCGCGGCACAGGAAGTCAATCTTGATTTGCATGCCGTAGCCCAACCAGCCGAAGATGTCTATGTTGTCCCAACCTTCTTTGTTGTCGCCGTGAGGCGGGTAGTAGTTGATGCGCACTTTGTGATAAAGGTCGCCATAGAGTTCGGGGTTAAGTTCGGGATTCAGGATTTCATCCAGGACGCTGAGTTTGGAGACTTCTTTGGACTTGAAGCTCTCCGGGTCGTCGAGCACTTCGCCGTCGCGGTTGCCGAGGATGTTGGTGGAGAACCAGCCTTTGATACCCAAAGAGCGGGCCTTCAGGCCGGGAGCCACGATGGTTTTCATCAGGGTCTGGCCGGTTTTGAAATCCTTGCCCATGATGGGCGTTTTGGTTTGTTTGGCCAGCTCAATGATGGCAGGCACGTCAACGGACAGGTTGGGGGCGCCGTTGACGTAGGGGATGCCGAGTTTAATAGCGGCGTATGCGTAAATCATGCTCGAAGGAATGGCCGGGTCGTTGTTGCGAAGGCCCTCTTCTAATTTCTCAATGGAGGAATGGACATCGCCTGGTTCGATATAAGTTTCGGTAGAGCCGCACCAAACGATGACGATGCGGTCGCAGCCATTTTCTTTTTTAAACCGGCGGATGTCTTCCATGAGGGCCTCGGCCAGTTCCATTTTTGTGTTGGCTTTTTTCACCCAATGGCCGTCGAGTTTTTTGACGTATCTTTTGTCAAAAACGGCTTTCATGGGTTTGATGGCCTCCAGTTCGGGGCGCAGTTGGTCCAGCAGGGTTTTGTCCAATACGGCGGCGTTAGTGGCCGATTCGTAAATATTGTCTTCGAAAATGTCCCAGCCGCCGAAGACGATGTCGGTCAATTTGGCCAGCGGCACAAAATCTTTGATGAGCGGGTTGCGGTTTTCCGTCCGTTTGCCGAGGCGGATGTGCCCCATTTGAGTGACGGAACCGAAGGGCCTCGAAATGCCTTTGTTGACGGCGATGACGCCAGCCATAAAAGTAGAAGCCACAGCCCCCATTCCGGGCGTGAGTATGCCCAGCTTACCTTTAGGTTCTTGTATCATGGTGTTTTGTTTGTGTAGATGGCAGGCCCAGCGTCTCGGGGCTTACCGGCAAAATAATGCTGCCAGTTTACTTCGATGGCCCTGCTGCCTGTTAGGTTTTATTTAAAAACGCGGCGCAAAGGTATAAAATCACCTGAGCCTGCGCGAATGTAAAAGAATCATCTGCACCGAAAGAAGGTTGCTTCTGTCGGGCGGTGGATAGTTGTTTGGCAGGAAATAATAGACGGGGGGCATAGCAGCATCGAAGTGGCCAGCGACAGGAAGATGGAAGGCTATCTGCCAACCCTGCCTATAACTCTGTAACGGTATAGATGATGGTGGTCGAATAGTTGGTGGCGGGAATCAAGACACTGATTTTTCGCAACTGGTACCGAATGGGGATGTCATCGGTACGGCCGTAACCTGTAAAGAATAATTGGTTGGAGGTGGTAATCTGTTGATAGGAGGTGCCTCCGGAAACCCAGCAATAGCTATTTTTAGGCTTGCCATTCCCCGTCCGCCGTGCCCAAACCTCGATGCTGGAGTTCCAGGAAATATCGCTTCTCCTGACATCTACCCTGTAATTAAACCGGTTGACGTCATTATCAATGGAAATGAGTACCTGCTTGCTTGAGCTTGTGTAAGTTCCCGTGAAATCCAAGCCCGCTTCGGTAATATTGGATGCGGGTACAGAATAAGTCCAGTGCCCGGAAACGTAAATTTGAATCTGCGAAAGACAAGGAAGGTATGCGGCCGCCAGGAATACCGCAGGAATCAAAAGGCGGCGAAGAAGTATTTTCCTGAAATAGCTAACGTGTTTCATAGGTCTTTTCATTAGTCGCTAATAGTGAACGTGACAGTCACCGAAGCGCCATTGGTATCAAAATTCAGCAGAGACTGGTTCACAATAGCCAGTGAATAAGTCAACTGATGCCCCTGCCCGGAGCCGTTGCCAGTATAAGACCTGCCGATGCCAGTAATAATAGACTGGGGCGAAGCGCTCAATGTGATTAGCCCCACGGTGGAACCGGTGGTGCCGGCGCCGCTACCCGTATAGGCTCCCGCCTGAAGCTGCAACGAAACACCGGGCGGCAGCGCCCCGGAGGTGATTTGCGCCCTGATTATTTTATTCGTCGCTGAGGGGCTTAGTGCGCAGGTATAGTTTATCCATTTTGTGGTATTGGTGGGCAGTTGCATCGAATTGCCCGCCTCAACTGGTGGCCCTAACGTCAATTGAATGGAAGAATTACTGGGTTCTATGTCCATTATCACCACCTGCGGTATGGTCACTGATAAGTCGTGGTTATCGGTATCTACCTGCCCCGTGGCTGGCGAAATGCACCAAACCAGAGCGATGACAAGCGATGCTATTTTTTGTAAAAGGGTCAACTTGGGTTATTTGTATTTTTCGGTTTAGTTGAGGTTTAACGGGTTCCACTAAACCACCCTGCTTAATTGGTTCCAATATGCAGCCATTCCTGGTTGTACCGGATGTTTTTTTCTTTTTCAAGAATCCTGAAAACAACATTTTTGTTTTCGCCAGGTTCCAGCGCAAGTTCCATGACTTGTTTATCCAAAAAGCGGTTTTTTGGCAAAGAGGAGGTAATAATGCGCACCACCCAGTTGCCAGGCCGCAGGTCAGTAAATTCGAAGTTGCCGCCTTCATCTGTAACCTGACGAAGGATGGTGGTGCCACCTCTCAGTTCCAGCACCACCGGCCCGAGGGGTTGCTCATCGTCCAAAACAGCAACTTGCATTTTGGGTTTTTCCAACAGTACGGAGCCATGGATAGAAGCCCCGGTGGTCAGGCCGAATTCGACGAATTGCGTAAGCCCGGCTTCCACAACAACCTCGATGGGAAAGTCAATTGCGGGTACATCGTGCAAGCCTGTCGTTGACTTGTCGAGCATGAGGTAGTATTTTCCGGGATAGACATTTCTGAATTCAAAGACTCCGTTTTTATCGGTGACCCCGAAATGGCCGTTCAGCAGCACCCGGACGTTGGCGGTATTATTCACGCCGTCATTTCTGATTAAACCGGTGACAGTTCCCATGTTCTCTTTTTTGACCAAAGGGATTTGCGGGTGCCAGGTGTAAACGAGGGAAACGGCGGCATCTTTATCTTGCGCCGTCCTTTGCAGCAAGGTATAGCGGCCGGTCAAAGCAAGCTCATGATTTGCACCGATGCGCTGGACGAGGTCCAATTCGGCTAAGCTCCGGTTTCTGAAATAATCTTCAATCTGGAAGCTGTTTTGAAGGTGCAGCCGCAGGGTCGTACTCTTCGTGAGCGCTCCGGAGCCATTCACCCCGTAAATCCATTCCTTTTGATAAAAACTTGTATCAACAGTCTGTGCCAGGTAATTGACAAACCCCTGAAACCGAAGCCTGCTTGTTGCCGTCCAGGTCAATTCCGCCGAGCCTCTGCTGTCAAGGGTGTGGCGGTATTTTTCCGCTGCGGCGAAGTTTGTCCGTTTCCCTATTTCTCCGGTCAGGGTTATTTCAAAATCACGGAAGCTGCGAAATGCCTGGAGCTTGTAACTTTTTTTCTGGTAGTGAAATAATCTGGCAGGCATCCGGTCCATGATTTCGCTTCTCACCATAAAGCCTCTGAGTTGCGCTCTGCTCTTGTCTAATTGCAGGCCAAACCCCACTTGTAGCATTTGCGAAAAAGGGGACGTTGCAAAAAGTGTATCATACTCGGCGTTTTTTTCATCCTGGTGCATGCTCGCCGAAAAATCCAGGCGCTTTGTAAGCCGGTAGTTGAGCAGCGCTGCATAATTCACGGTGTTGGAATAATATCCCGGATAGCTCTTACCGGCACGCAGTGCCTGGCCATAAACATTCAGCCTGCTGAAGGGGTTGGAGAAAGCCTGCAAATAGACGGCGTTACTGCGGTGGCCTCCCAGAAATCCACCTGAGATTTCAGCTTCAAACTGGGTGTTAGGCAGCGGGGTGAACGCTCCGTTGACGCTGAAAATCCGGGCACCTTCCACTTCACCATCGTAGGTTTTGCTCAGCATGCTGAACCCAAGCCGGTTTTCTTTATTAAAATGAAACCGTAGGTAACCTGCGGCTTCATTCTTTATTTCATTGTAAAAACGGGGTACATGATAAAACCCACCTACCTCAACGCCGTTCAACATCACGCTTCCTTCCACCCCCCTGCCATAACGTGCGAACTCAGTGAGGGTCGTTAAAGAAAAGGACTTGTCGCCCACGAATAAATTAATCTTCGGCGCGTGAAAGGACGCGTAATATTCTTCGTAAAACCCAATGCTGGAAGCGCTGAAACGGTCGGGGCCACGCAGATGCAACTCGACATTCTGGCTGTCTTTATCATCAAGTTCTACTTTCCCGAAAAGCTCCCCTTGAAATCCTTTGACAAAATCCCCGTTCACCTTTTGGCGTGTCAGGTACGAAAGGCGTACCGTCAGGGGCAGGGTTTTGACGGCTAACGGGACGCTACCGCCCGGTGGAATAACCTCTACATTCTCGAAAGCGCTCACAGCATAATCATCTTTTCCCTCAATATGCGCATCCACGCGGAGTGTTGCTAAGTAAACCTGCGCGGCTTGGGCAAGCGTGCCGGCCTTTACAATTACTATCCTGCTCGAATCTGTGGGAATGGAAAAATTCTCGCCGCCAACAGGCTGGCAGTTGTGCGTCCGAATATGAATGTTTTGTCTGAAATTGCTGAGGTTCCTGACGATGAAGCGGGCTTCGATATCCTGCCCGGCAAGCACAAAGCCGGGAGCTTCGAGGGACGAAATTTCGAGTTGGGTGAATTCCGGCACGTGAATGAACAGGGTGCATTCGCCGGTGACCGGCCCGGCATTAGTTCCCTTTGCATAATACAAAACGCGGTAGTCACCAGCAGGGGTGAGCGGAGGTACCAGCACTGTGAGCAGCCGGATATTGGTTTCGCCTACCTCCAGCAAAAAGGGTTGGCCGTCGGAAATGACCTGCCAGAAAGGAGGAAGCTCAGTCAAAGCAGTGGCCCATGCAGGCTCCGCGGAAGGGTTGGCCACTTTTACGGCAATGGTAACCATCTTCCCCGGGAAAATAACAACGGGGGCGGGGTCAACAGGCGACATCTCAAGAGCGGTCGGTGGCGGCAAAACCGCCATGTTGAGCATAAAGGCAGAAAGCCACCCGATGAAGACTAACTTAGCCATCAAATATCGATAGTGATATTTACGCCAAAAATATCTTCGTCTGAGCAATTGGCGAGGAGTAAGGCTTTGTAACTACCAGGCTTCACTTCACCCACATCGAGGTTAAATGAAATGGAAGTTCCCGGGTAAATCCGCCTCTTGTCGGATTTGAAGACACCCGCAGCGTTGCCTTTTTCGTCGAAAAGTTCAAGGGTCATCTCTGGAAACAAAAGGCGCTCCCCTACATTTTCTACATCGATTTTTATCCCCCTTTCGTTTTCTGCCTGATTCAATCCTACATTCAGAAACTTCAGGTTGGCAACGCCGGTATCTTCTATGTCGGTTGCTATCTGTATGGCGTACCGGATAACAGTCTGCACATTAAAGCCCTTGTCTAACGAGCTGGTGTCTATCGTGTTGACACCCTCCACCATGATGACACTCCACAGCGTGCCAGTCAGGTTTGCTGCCGAGGCAGGCACTGCGATTTCGTATTTGATGATTGTCTTTTCCATGCCCTTTAGCTCCATGTAGCTTGGGCTGAGGTCAATCCATTGGGCATTGGAACGCGCATGGCTTGCCGGTGGGTCGTAAATAGCCTCACCTGTATAGTAAAACTTATAGTCCCTTTTGTAAATCTTCAGCGTCTGAGGCGAGTTTTCGGTATTTTGAAGCTCTATGGTTCCTTTATAAACCTGGCCGGGTGTTACCTTGTAATTGTGGGAAAGACCATTGATAATGATGACGCCAGCCCTGATGCCTGAAGAAAACAGGCAGAGCAAAAGCAGGCCCAGAAGGCTTGAGCGGAGTAACCTCGTTTTATCCATAATTATAGATTTAGTGAACGCCTGTTGAAATTTTAAGCCGGACACATACCGGCCATTTGTTTTCACTCAGTTGGCTTCATCTACACGGGTCCTCCATTGTTAGATGTGAGCAATGTCAAGATTTGGGTTTTAGCAATTAATACCGCCGGGAATGGCCGGGAAAGCCGGCTTCTCAATTTGCTGCCCTTCTTTAAAAGAAGTGCCAAAAACTGCAAAGCGCCGGGAGAATCTTGGCGATTCTCCCGGCATCCTGCATTTTCTCACTCGCACCACCTGCACCACCCAAGGGCTAATGCAGGGCTGAGCTGAGATTCTTAATTATTCGTCAGCGTGTAAGTTATCGTTAAGGTAGTTGCGTCATCGAAATCAAGGTTGGCGTAATTACCAGCCGCTGGGTTCAGCATCAGCGTGTAAGTCAGTTGATGACCCTTGGTTGCCCCGTCGCCGGTGTAGCAACTGCCAATGCCAGTAATGAAATCCTGCGTTGAACTGGAAAGCGTGATTTGACCGGCGGCAGTTCCGACGGTACCATCGCCTGAGCCAGCGTCAGCGGCAGCTTGTACTTTCAACAGCATGCCACCCGGCACTGTACCGGCGCTAATGGCCGCCGTCACCTTCCGGGTAGCTTCCGTAGCAGAACCAATGATGGAAGAGTAATTGAGCCAAAGGCTGGTGTTCGTGGTGGAGGCAAAGCTAATCGGGCTTCCCGCCTCAGTAGGTGCTGTTGGTGTCAAAGTAATGGAAGTACCGGAAGCCGACTCAATGTCGAGCAAGGCTACTTCGGGAATACCGATAACCACGTCGTGGGCATCGGTGTTGTCGTCCTGCGCATTAGCCTGGGTGAAGAGGAAGGCTGTAAGCGCCAAAATGAGCGTGGAAGT